>JBEDKR010000135.1:0-5954 GCA_041172005.1 Pseudomonadota bacterium | reverse complement strand
GCTGAAGATCGGCGCGATGGTCTTGCTGGTGGTCTTTGGCTTGAAAGCTGCCATCGTGCCCTTGTACATGTGGCTGCCGGGTGCCTACGCCGTGGCCAGTGCGCCAGTGGCGGCGCTCTTTGCCATCATGACCAAGGTCGGCGTCTACAGCATCATCCGGGTTCACGTCGGAATTTTTGGTGAAGGTGCTGGTCATGCGGCGATGGTCGTGGAACCCTGGCTGTTGCCGGTGGCGCTGGTCACCAGCGTGATGGGTGTGCTAGGCGCCTTGGCGGCCCACAGCTTGGCCCGGCTGGCGGCTTACCTGACCGTCGCCTCGGTCGGCTTGGTGCTGGCCAGCGTGGGCTTGTTCACCACAGCCGCCCTGTCAGCTGCGCTGTATTACATGGTCCACAGCACGCTGGTGGTGGCTGCGCTCTTTTTGCTGGTCGAGCTCATTGCGTCGCAACGTGGCGATGCCAAAGACAAACTGCTGCCCGCCATTCCCGTCGCACAGCCGATCACGCTCGGCCTGATGACCTTGCTCGCAGCCGCGTCGGTGGCTGGCTTGCCACCGCTGCCCGGCTTCTTGGGCAAGCTGATGATCTTGCAAAGTGCCAGCAGCAGCTCGGCGCACGTCTGGGTCTGGTCGGTCGTGTTGGGCGCTGGATTTTTGACGCTGATCGGGCTGGCCCGGGCCGGTAGCATGGTTTTTTGGAACGTCTTGCCTGCGCCGCCCTCACCGACTGCGGCTAGTTCACCTGACTCGCCTAGTTTCAACACGCGCACGATGGCCGCAACCCTCGGCCTGCTGGCGCTGGGCCTGATGCTGGCGGTCGGCGCGTCGCCCATGAAACGCTACACCGATGCGGCTGCCGCACAACTGGCCGATACGTCGGCTTACGCCGACGCCGTGCTCGGACCGCTGGGCGGCGCCGCAGCGGAAACCACACGCCCTTACCGCGGCGGTGAAGGCGAAGTCATCTTGCCTAATGCGGGATCAGGATCAGGAGACAAGCCATGAAGAAAACCCCTTGGCTCGCGCACCCGTGGCTGTCGGCCCTGCTGGCGGTGAGTTGGTTGCTGCTGCAACACACATTGGCCCCCGTCCACCTGCTGTCTGCCGTGCTGATTGGCTTGATCGTGCCGCGCATGCTGCACCAGTTGCTGCCGCCTGCGCCGACGATTCGCATGCTGCCAGCGCTGCGTCTGGCGCTGGTGGTGCTGGGCGACATCGTGACGTCGAATATCACCGTGGCCAAGCTGGTGCTCGGCCCCATGTCGCGGCCACAACCGGCCTGGATTCGAGTGCCCTTGCAACTCCAACACCCGACAGCGATTTCGCTGCTGGCCAGCATCATCACCACCACGCCCGGGACGGTGTCCTCCAGCATTGACGAAGAGGGCCGCTACATCTTGGTTCACGCGCTGGACTGCAGCGATGCAGCGCAAATGGTGACTGACATCCAACAGCGCTACGAACGCCCGCTACTGATTATTTTTGGCGAAATCGCTGACACACCAACGGGAGAAAAAGCATGAGCACTGTTGCACTTGAGATGGCTCTCAACATCGCCATCGTGGCTGTGTCGCTGGCGCTGTTGCCCTGCGGCTGGCGGCTGATCTTCGGTCCGCACAGCGTCGACCGGGTGCTGGCCATTGACACGCTCTACATCAACGCCGTGGCACTGATTGTGTTGCTGGGCATCCGACTCGACACGCCGATGCTGTTCGAAGCAGCACTGCTGGTCGCCATGCTGGGCTTTGCATCAACGGTCGCGATGGCGCGCTACCTGACGCGCGGCGACGTCATCGAATGAGCAAGGGACCAAACACATGATGGGTATGACTTTGATTTCCTTGGGCGAATGGCTGGCCGCAGGTTTGCTGTTGGTGGCTGCCGTGTTTCTGCTGGTGGGCGCTATTGGCTTGATTCGCTTACCGGACTTTTACATGCGGCTGCATGGCCCGACCAAAGCCTCGACCTTGGGCGTCGGCAGCATTTTGCTGGCCAGCATGATCGTTTCGGCAACGCATGGCCGGGCCGGCTTTGCCGAACTGCTGATCACACTGTTTGTATTTTTGACTGCACCAGTTTCCGCCAACATGATGGCGCAGGCGGCACTGCATCTGCGTCTGCCCGGCCGAGCGATGCCGCCCGACGACGCTGTGCCTGAACGGCGCGAGGCCAGCGAGAGCAACAAAAGCAGCGAAGCCTGAGCCTGCGCTGAGCCAGCTTCAGTGGCCGCTGTGTCCGTTTTTAGCGCTGTGGCCGACCATCTCTTCGGGCCGCACCCAAGCGTCAAACTGCTCACCCGTCACATGACCCGAGGCCAGCGCTGCTTCGCGCAAGGTGCTGCCCTCTTGGTGCGCTTTCTTGGCAATCAAAGCAGCTTTGTCATAACCAATGTGCGGGTTCAGAGCGGTCACCAACATCAGTGATTGGTTCAGCAGCGCGCCAATGCGCTCGTGGTTAGGGTCTATGCCGATCGCGCAGTGCTGGTTGAAGCTCTTCATGCCGTCGGCCAACAAACGCACGCTTTGCAAAAAGTTATGTGCCATCAACGGACGGAACACGTTTAGCTCAAAGTTACCCGAAGCACCGCCCATGTTGATGGCCACATCGTTGCCAAAGACTTGGCAGCAAAGCATGGTCAAGGCTTCGCTTTGGGTCGGGTTCACCTTGCCCGGCATGATGGAAGAACCCGGTTCGTTTTCAGGGATGCTCAATTCACCCAACCCGCTGCGCGGCCCACTGGCCAGCCAGCGCACATCATTGGCCATTTTCATCAGGCTGGCGGCCAGCGTTTTGAGCGCACCGTGCGCATGCACCAACGCGTCGGCCGAGGCCAGCGCCTCAAACTTATTGGGCGCAGTGACGAATGGCAAACCCGTCAGTCGCGCCAATTCAGCGGCGGCTTTTTCAGCATAGCCAGGCGGCGCATTCAAGCCGGTGCCCACAGCGGTGCCGCCCAAGGCCAGCTCGCACAGATGCGGTAAAGCTGCACGCACATGCTGCTCGCCATGCGCCAGTTGCGACACGTAGCCTGAAAACTCTTGGCCCAATGTCAGCGGCGTAGCGTCTTGCAAATGCGTCCGGCCGATTTTGACGATGCCGGCGAAAGCCTGCGCTTTGGCATCCAGCGTGGCACGCAACTCGGCCAGTGCGGGCAACAATTGCTGGCTGATGGCAACAACGGCAGCCACATGCATGGCCGTCGGGAAGACGTCATTCGAGGATTGACTGCGATTGACGTCATCGTTCGGATGAACCCGACGACGAATCCCCCGCTCGCCGCCCAGCAATTCGCTGGCCCGATTGGCCAGCACCTCATTCATGTTCATATTGGTTTGCGTGCCTGAACCAGTCTGCCAGACCACCAGCGGAAACTCATGCGGCAAGTGGCCTGCCCGTACTTCTTCGGCCGCCGCCATGATGGCTTGCGCCTTGTCGCCGGGCAACAGTCCGAGCGCGAGGTTAACGAAAGCCGAGGCGTGTTTGACCAGCGCCAGCGCGTCAATCAATTCCTTCGGCTGACGCTCGCCTGAAATGTCGAAGTGATGCAGGGAGCGCTGAGTCTGCGCACCCCAGAGCCGGTCAGCCGGCACTTCAATGGCACCGAAGCTGTCGTTCTCAATGCGGACGTTCTTTGAGTTTGTCATGGTCATGTCAGGGCCCTGTTGGGTTAGCTGTCAAAATAAGGGGCTGTGCACACGCTAGCAGAGTTTGATCGCTCTGAAAATAAGCGTCTCTCCCTTTCGTGATCTCCTAAAAATCCAATGAGAATGCCCATGACGACGACCGCCAACATCCAACAAGCCGACCTCATCGAATCCGTCGCTGCGGCCCTGCAATACATCAGCTACTACCACCCGGCTGACTACATCGCCCATCTGGCCCGCGCCTACGAACGCGAACAAAGTCCGGCCGCCAAAGATGCGATTGCGCAGATTCTGACCAACAGCAAGATGAGCGCGATGGGCCACCGTCCCATCTGCCAAGACACCGGCATCGTCAATGTGTTTTTGAAAATCGGCATGGACGTGCGGCTGACGGGCTTCACCGGCAGCCTCGAAGACGCCATCAACGAAGGCGTGCGCCGCGCCTACAACCACCCCGACAACACGCTGCGCGCCAGCATCGTTGCCGACCCGCACTTTGACCGCAAGAACACGCAAGACAACACACCCGCCGTGATCTTCACTGAGATCGTGCCGGGCAACAAAATCGACATCACGGTCGCGGCCAAAGGCGGCGGCTCCGAGAACAAAAGCAAGCTGGTCATGCTCAACCCGGGCGACTCCATCGTCGACTGGGTGCTCAAAACCGTGCCGACCATGGGCGCTGGCTGGTGCCCACCGGGCATGCTCGGCATCGGCATTGGCGGCACCGCTGAAAAAGCCGTGCTGATGGCCAAAGAAAGTCTGATGGACGACCTCGACATGTACGAACTGCAAGCCAAGTCTTCGGCCGGCAGCAAGCTCAGCAAGGTTGAAGACATGCGGCTGGAGCTGTTCGAAAAAGTCAACGCCCTTGGCATTGGCGCGCAGGGCTTGGGTGGCCTGACCACCGTGCTCGACATCAAAATCAAGATGTACCCAACGCACGCCGCCAGCAAACCGGTGGCGATGATTCCCAACTGCGCGGCCACCCGCCACGCGCACTTTGTGCTCGACGGCAGTGGCCCAACGTATTTGACGCCACCCAGCCTCGACCTGTGGCCCAACGTCGTCTGGACGCCTGACTACGTGAAGAGCAAAAAAGTCAACCTCGACACCTTGACCAAAGCCGAAGTCGCCAGCTGGAAACCCGGCGACACGTTGCTGCTCAACGGCAAGATGCTGACCGGCCGCGATGCCGCGCACAAACGCATCAAAGACATGCTAGCCAAAGGCGAAAAGCTGCCGGTTGACTTCACCAACCGCGTGATTTATTACGTCGGCCCGGTCGACCCGGTGGGCAACGAAGCCGTCGGCCCAGCCGGCCCCACCACCGCCACCCGCATGGACAGCTTCACCGACATGATGCTCGGCGAAACTGGCTTGATTGCGATGATCGGCAAAGCCGAGCGCGGCCCAGCCACCATCGAATCCATCAAGCAACACCAAAGCGCTTACCTGATGGCCGTCGGCGGTGCTGCCTATCTGGTCAGCAAGGCCATCAAAACCGCCCAAGTGGTGGGCTTTGCAGACCTCGGCATGGAAGCGATTTACGAGTTCGATGTGGTCGACATGCCGGTCACCGTCGCGGTCGATGCGGGCGGCACCAGCGTGCACAACACCGGTCCGGCTGAATGGCAACAAAAAATTGCCTCGGGACAGTACAAAACGATTGCCATCGCGTCGGCTTAAGCCCCCAGCGCTGGTTGCGGCGGCTAACCGAAGAACTGAGCAGATCCATCGACCCATCCCCTGAGCGTGTAGGCGGGCACGCTAGTGGGGCGTGGGTCAAGCTCGTCAACACTGTCTGATTGCAGAGCCAACACAGTACCTTCGTCTTACGTTGAAAGATACGTGTTCAAATGTTTTCTAGGCCCATCTCAACGGGCGCTGGCAGCTTGCCGGTTCAGCTTGGTATTCCTCGGCACTGCGCAGCAGTGACCGCGATCTGAAGCAAGTGCTACCCATGTTTCAGGAAAACCAATTCATGTCCAATCCCCACCCGTCCTCCCAACCCAAACACCATCCGCAGACCGATTTCTCTGACTGGTTCGCGTGGCGCACCACCCGTTTTTTACGCATGCTGGCCGACACTTTCTTTGCAGGCCGGTACGGTCACCGTGCAGTCGTACTAGAGACCGTGGCCGCTGTGCCCGGCATGGTCGGTGGTGCCTTGCAGCACCTGCGGTCGCTGCGCAGCATGGAAGAAGACGGTGGCTGGATTCAGACCCTGCTCGACGAAGCCGAGAACGAGCGCATGCATTTGATGACCTTCATCCACATCGCCAAGCCGAGCACGCTAGAGCGTTGGATGA
>JBEDKR010000134.1:0-5966 GCA_041172005.1 Pseudomonadota bacterium | reverse complement strand
TGCGGCTGGGGCGCTTTGGCTGAGATGGCGACCACCGAATTTGGTGCCTCCATCGTCGGCGTGACACTCAGCACCGAGCAATTGCAGTGGGCCCAAGAACGCATGGCGCGAGCCGGCGTCACCGCCCACGACCTGCGACTGCAGGACTACCGCGACATTGGTGTCAGCAACGAAGCCGATCGCAGTTTCGACGCGATTTGCTCGATCGAGATGATCGAAGCCGTTGGCCGCGAATACTGGCCGACCTACTTCGCCACCGTGGCCAGGTTGCTGAAACCTGGTGGCCATGCCTGCATTCAGAGCATTGTCATTGCTGACGAACTCTATGAGCGCTACATCGACTCAACCGACTTCATTCAGCAATATATTTTTCCGGGCGGCTGCCTGCCATCGCCGTCTATCTTCCGGGCGCAAGCCGAAGCGGCCGGTCTTGAAGTGGTGGATGAATTTTCATTTGGTCTGGATTACGCGCGCACGCTCAAGCTGTGGCGCGACGCGTTTCTAGCGCAAGAGTCACGGGTGCTTCAACTCGGGTTTGACAAAAGGTTCATACGCATATGGGAGTTCTATCTGGCCTACTGCGAGGCGGCCTTCGAAGAGGCCAACACCGACGTGGTGCAGTACACGCTGCGCAAACGCTAAAGAACGTTTTGATGGCCGGCGTTTTCGCGGCCAGCGCCTTCAGCGTTTCCGCACACGCGCAAACAACACCTGCTGCGGGATCGACAGTCGCTTCGGCTGACACTCGCGCAGAGTTCAAAGCCCTCTTGCCGCAAGCCCAGCTGTTGGGGCAATCGCGTCTCACTGTCTGGGGATTCAAGATCTATGACGCGCAACTGTGGGCAGCACCCGGCTTCAATGCAGACCGCTACGCCAGCCAGCCGCTGGCCTTAGAGCTGGCTTACCTGCGCGCCTTTGACGCCGTCGACATCGCAGAGCGCTCTATCAAAGAGATGCGCCGCAGCGCCACTGTTTCAGACGCGCAGGCCCGGCAATGGAGCCTCGACATGCAACGTGTTTTCCCCGACGTGAAAGTCGGCGACCGCATCATGGGCGTGCACCGGCCCGGCGTTGGCGCGAGCTTCTGGGTCAACGGCAAAGCCGGCGGTGAGATCTTGGACGCTGAATTCTCCAAACTGTTTTTTGGCATCTGGCTGTCGCCCAAAACATCTGAGCCCGCCATGCGCACCGCACTGGTCGGCGGAGCCGGCTCTTGAGCAAGGCCTTTGGTTCGCGCAACGGCATCGCCTATGGGTTGATGGGCTTTCCGCTGGCCTTTGCGGCGCTGCCGCTGTATGTGATCTTGCCCAACCACTACGCGCGCGAATTTGGTGTGCCCTTGGCCACGCTGGGCGCTGTGTTGCTGGGCGCGCGGCTTTTTGATGCTTTCATTGACCCGGCCCTGGGCCGACTGACAGACCGACTCTTTGCCCGTTCCACCGCCGCCGTTTTGACCTTGGGCGCGGCTGCGGCACTGGTGCTGGCGATCGGCTTTGCGCTGCTGTTTTTCCCGCTGGTCAGCGAGCCCGGTGCGTTGGTCGTTTGGGCCACCGCCATGTTGATGCTGACCTACGCCGGCTACAGCGCCTTGAGCGTGGCGCACCAGTCGTGGGCCGCCATGTTGGGCGGCAACGAAGCGCAGCGCAGCCGCATCGTCGCGTGGCGTGAAGGCTTGGGATTGCTCGGCGTGGTGACCGCATCCGTGTTGCCGGTGTTGCTGGGTTTGCCGGTCACCACCGGCGTTTTTTTTGCCGCCTTGGCGATCGGCTGGTGGGGCTGGCAACGCTCGGTGCGTCCGGTAACGCTGACGCAGCACGCCGCATCAGAAAAACCCACTGCGCCAACGTCAGTCTGGCAACCTTTTCGCCAAGCCAGCTTTCGGCGGCTGCTGGCGGTGTTCATGCTGAACGGCATCGCCAGCGCCATACCGGCGACGCTGGTTTTGTTTTTTATCCAAGACAAGCTCGCCGCACCGGCGAGTTTTGAACCGCTGTTTTTGGGCAGTTATTTTTTGTGTGCAGCGCTGTCGATTCCCCTGTGGTTAGCCGTCGTCAAACGCATCGGTTTGGCGCGCAGCTGGCTGGTCGGCATGGTGCTCGCTATGAGCGTCTTTGTCTGGGCCAGCCAAGTCGGCGACGGTCAGATATTGGCCTTCGCGCTGATCTGCGCACTCTCGGGCGTCGCTTTGGGCGCTGACTTGGCGCTGCCGAGTGCCATGCTGGCGGGCGTGATTCAGAACAGCCGTGCACCGGCATCCTCTGGCCAACCCACCGATGTTGCCGACCCCGGGACGGGCGCTTATTTTGGCTGGTGGAGTTTTGCTACCAAACTCAATTTGGCCTTGGCTGCGGGCTTGGCCTTGCCACTGCTCGACTTGTTTGGTTATGCGCCCGGCGTGCGTGACGCAGCTGCGTTGAACGCCTTGGTGGTGGCGTATTGCGTGCTGCCTTGCGTACTCAAAGCGCTGGCCGCTGGCGCCTTGTATTTGTTGGTAATCCGACCCTATTCTCTTGAAAGTCGTCCATGAAAAAACGTTTGCTCATCGCTGCCTTGGTTGTTGCCGCAGGCATCGGCTTGGCCGGTTGTGCTGGTCCACAACTGAGTGATTACGCCCAAGAAAAACCGGTGCTTGACCTGCGCCAATATTTCAACGGCACGCTAGACGCCTACGGCGTCTTCACCGACCGCTCTGGCAAAGTCGTCAAGCGCTTCACCGTCGTCATGACCTGTTCTTGGCAAGGTCCGCCCGGCCAAGAAGTTGGCGTGCTCGACGAAGTCTTCACCTACTCAGACGGCACCACGGACCGGCGTATTTGGACGCTCAAACGCCAGCCGGATGGTCGCTACACCGGCACCGCCGGCGACGTGCTGGGCGAAGCCAACGGGCAAGAAAGTGGCAACACCTTTCGCTGGGGCTACACGCTCAAGCTGCCGGTCGATGGCCGCATCATCAACGTCCAGTTTGACGACTGGATGTACCTGATGACGGACAAAGTGATGCTCAACAAAGCTGCCATGAGCAAGTTTGGCTTTCATCTGGGCGAGGTCACGCTGTCCTTTGTCAAACGCTAAAAATACGACGCATCTGCCATGAGTTTCAATCCCCCCTTCACCGACTGGCATGGCAAATCCGTCTGGCTCGTCGGCGCCTCCAGCGGCATCGGCGAAGCCACGGCTGCGGCCTTGCACGCCGCCGGCGCACGCGTCTTTGTGTCAGCCCGCAATGCCGCCGCACTCGCCCAATTTGTAGATACACACCCAGGCGCCGTGTCTGTTCCGTTGGACGCAGCTGACCCTGTCGCCGTCAAGGCAGCCGCACAAACCGTGCAGCAAGCCGGCCCGGTCGATCTGTTGATGTACTGCGCTGGTTACTACAAACCCGTGCGCGCGGACGAGTTTGACCTGAACGAAATGCTCAAGCACCAGCAAGTCAATTACCTTGGCGTGCTGTACGTCCTAGACGCTATGCTGCCGCATTTTTTGCAGCGCCAAACCGGTCACATTAGCATCGTCAGCAGCGTTGCTGGTTATCGCGGTTTGCCAAAAAGTCTGGCCTACGGTCCGACCAAAGCGGCGCTGATCAACTTGGCCGAAGCGCTGTACGTCGACTTGAAGGCCAGCAATATTGGTGTCAGCGTGATCAACCCGGGCTTTGTCAAAACGCCCGCCACCGCGCAGAACGATTTTCCGATGCCCGGCTTGGTCACAGCGGCTGAAGCGGCCACAGAAATCCTTGCCGGCTGGCACAAAGGTGCCTTTGAAATAGACTTTCCGAAGCGCTTCACGCTGTGGATGAAAACGCTGCGCATCTTGCCCTATGCTGCGTATTTCGCCATCGCCAGCCGCCTTGTCAAAAACAAGGCTGTGCCCGCCAAAAAATCCAACCCTCATCCATGACAAGCGACGCCATCGACAGCTCTCTTGCACCAACCGCCGAGCGATTGGCAGTGGCCCGCATCGTGGATTTTTTCGAGGCCTTGCAGCCTGCTGATATGGCGCGCATGGGTGAGTACTACACCGCCGATGCTTGGTTCAAAGATCCCTTCAAAGAAGTAAGCGGACTGGCCGAAGTACAACGCGTTTTCAGTCACATGTATGTGGCACTGGACCAGCCTCACTTTGTCGTCACGGACCAATTGGTCGACGGTGCGCAATGCTTCTTGACTTGGAACTTCGTCTTTCGCTTCAAGCGCTTCAGCCCAGACGTCTGGCAAACCGTGCGCGGTGGCTCTCACCTGCAACTCACCCCCGACGGATTGATCGCGTCACACCGCGACTACTGGGATGCGGCTGAAGAGCTGTATGAAAAGCTGCCTGCCGTCGGCAGCTTGATGCGCTGGCTGAAGCGCCGGGCAAATCAATAAACCGATCAGCCCGGATTCGTTTCAATGAAACTGCTGCGCTGCACGAGCTTTTCTTGCAGGCGTGCCAAGTTGGGATGCCTCGCACGCCAGTCAATGGCACCAAAGCGCAGATCCAAATAACCCAACGCGCAGCCAGTGGCGACATCTGACAGACTGAAATGCACACCGCTGCAAAAAGGCTTGTCGCCCAGACCGGTGCTCATGGCTTGCAGCACCGTGTCGATTTTGCCCATTTGACGGTCGATCCAGACTTGGCTGCGTTGGCCCTCCGTGCGGCCGTCCCAGGTGGCTTCTAGACGTGCCAGTATGGCAGCGTCAAGCAAGCCGTCGGCCAGCGCTTCCCATGTTTTGACTTCAGCGCGCTCGCGGCCTTGAATCGGAATCAGCTTGCCGACCGGCGACAACGTGTCCAAGTACTCAACGATCACACGCGAATCAAAGACGGCTTCACCGGCTTCCATCACCAAACACGGCACCTTGCCCAACGGATTCGAGTCCGGCATGGTCGTGTCAGCGGCCCAAACATTTTCAAGGACGAACTGATAGTCCAATTTTTTCTCAGCCATGACGATGCGTACTTTGCGCACATAGGGGCTGGTCGTTGATCCGATGAGTTTCATGTGTCAGTCAATCTGTCGTGAGTCTTTGAGACGCATTCTATCGACTAAGCCAAAGGCTTCGGGCACCCGCCGAGCAAAGTCACTGAAGTCCCCTCGGTGAACACGCCACCTGATGTCTACAATTACCCCATGAGTTTTTCCACCATCAATGCCCTCTCGCCGCTGGACGGCCGTTACGCCTCCAAACTTGAACAGCTTCGCCCGCTCATGTCGGAGCAAGGTTACATGCACCGCCGAGTGCAAGTCGAGGTGGCGTGGTTCGTCGCCCTGTCTGACGCCGGCTTCGCTGAATTCAAGCCGCTGAGTTTGGGCGCACGCTCTTATCTGACGGCCCTCGTGACCAACTTCTCAGAAGCTGACGCGCTGGCCATCAAGGACATCGAGAAAGTCACCAACCACGACGTCAAAGCCGTGGAGTACTGGATCAAATCGAAATTCGATGCCCGGCCGGAGCTGCTGGCAGTGGCCGAGTTTGTGCACTTCGCTTGCACCAGCGAGGACATCAACAACACCAGCCACGCGCTGCAGCTGAAAAGCAGCCGGGAGCTGGTCTTGCTGCCCGCGCTCGACAAACTGATTGAGCAGATGCGCCAGATGGCGCACCGCTACGCCGACCAAGCCATGCTCAGCCGCACACACGGCCAGACCGCCAGCCCCACCACCGTCGGCAAAGAAATCGCCAACGTTGTGGTACGGCTGATCCAAGCCCGCGAAAAAATAGCCGCCGTGAAAATCATGGCCAAGATGAACGGCGCCGTTGGCAACTACAACGCGCATCTGTCCGCTTGGCCTGACTTTGACTGGGAAGCTTTCAGCCGCAAAGTGGTTGAGACACCTGAACCGATCAATGGCGCCAGCCAAGAGGCTTGGGGTCTGGGGCTGACCTTTCAGCCCTACAGCATCCAGATCGAGCCGCATGACTACATGGCCGAGTTGTTTGACGCGGTGGCCCGCAGCAACACCATCTTGATCGATTTCTCGC
>JBEDKR010000133.1:0-5987 GCA_041172005.1 Pseudomonadota bacterium | reverse complement strand
GCTCGTGCAAATAGGCGCCCTCGTGAGAACTCGTCACGACCAAAGGCACATTCAAAGCAAGCAGTGCATCAGCCTCTAAGCCTTCAATCAGCTGCAGCCCAAAATGCGCGCCCATGCCAGCCCGCAGCACTTTGGGCGACCACAAGGCAGCCGTACCCTTCAATGCGACGACTTGTTTGAATCCAAAGGCAGCAGCGCTGCGCAAGATCGAGCCCACATTGCCGGCGTCTTGCACGCGGTCCAGAATGACCGTCGCCACATCGGGCAACAGCGTTGAGACTGGCGGCAAGGCAATCACAAAACCCATGGGCGCAGGCGACTCCAAACCACTGAACTCAGACCACAAAGCATCTGAGATGACCACCGTTTTGCCAGCCGTTGCGGCCCATTCGGCAGGTGCTTTAGGCCAATAAGATTCAGAAAAAACAGCGATCTGTGGCGTGAGACCGCGGCTCAACGCGGCGCGGCACAAGTGGTCGCCCTCTAGCCAGACCAGACCTTCTTTGCGGTAAGCCGTGCTGTCATGGGCCAGCTTTTTCAGCGTCTTGATAAAAGGGTTGGCGCGGGAAGCGATGTGCGTCATTTCAGCACCTCGGCCACGGGGCGAAACGTTCGTCGATGTTGCGGGCAAGCACCATGCGCGCGCAGCGCTGCCAAATGCTCGGCCGTGCCGTAACCCTTGTGCGTGGCAAAACCATACTGCGGATACTCCAAATGAAACTCTTGGCACCAGCGGTCACGCCAGACTTTGGCCAGAATGGAAGCCGCAGAAATAGCCGGAACCAAGGCGTCGCCGCCGACAATCGCTTCCGCCACGATCACCAGCGTGGGGATGCGGTTGCCGTCGACCAGCACTTTGGCAGGTTTAAGACGCAGCCCTTCGACCGCGCGTTTCATGGCCAACATCGTCGCCTGCAAGATATTGATTTCGTCAATTTCTTCGACCGTTGCTTGCGCAATCGAAAAACACAAAGCCTTGGCCCGGATTTCGTCATACAGCTTGTCGCGGCGCAGCGCTGTCAGCACTTTGGAGTCGGCCAAGCCTTTGATCGGGTGCAAGTCATCGAGGATCACGGCGGCTGCCACCACGGGCCCCATCAACGGACCGCGGCCGGCCTCATCGACACCGGCCACCAAGCCAGGCGTGTCCCAGACAAAAGGCGCTTGTTCAGCCTTCAAGAATTTTTTGGATCGCATCGGTTGCCAACTGAGTTGTGTCGCGTTGCAGTTGCACATGCAAGGCGCTGAATTTTTCTTGAACGCTGCGTATTTTCTCAGGTGCTGAGACCGCTGCCTCCAGCCAGTCGATCACGGCAGCAGCCAACGCCTGCGGCGATGCGGCCTCTTGCAACAACTCGGGCACCACGAACTCGCCGCACAAAATATTCGGCAGGCCGACCCAAGGTTGCAGCTGCTTGCGCCGCATGATTTGCCACGACAGCCAGTTCATGTTGTAAGCGATGACCATCGGTCGCTTGAACAAAGCAGCCTCCAGCGTGGCCGTGCCGCTGGCGATCAAGGTCACATCACAAGCCGCCAACACCGCGTGCGACTGACCCTCAACGATCTTGACGAGGTCCTGCACACCGGCGGACTCGGCTGCACGCTCAATGGCTGCACGCAAAGCGGGAATGGCCGGCACGACGAATTGCGTGCCGGGACGCGCTTTGGCGATCAGGGCCACCGCCTTGAAAAAGCGCGCAGCCAAATACTGAACTTCTGATTGCCGACTGCCTGGCAGCACCGCCACCACGGGTTTGTCTACCGACAAACCCAGCGCAGTGCGTGCGGCGGCTTGGTCAGACTGCATCGGGATCACGTTGGCCAACGGATGGCCGACGTAGGTGGCGGCAATCCCATGCTGCGCCAGCAAGGCGGGCTCGAATGGAAAAATGCACAAGACATGGTCGACGCTGCGACGGATTTTTTCAACCCGGTCAGCCCGCCACGCCCACACCGAGGGACTGACAAAGTGCACCGTCTTGATGCCGGCTGCGCGCATGGACGCCTCTAAGTCCAGATTGAAATCGGGCGCGTCGACACCGATGAAAATATCCGGTCGGCTGGCCAGCAATTTGGTTTTGAGGAGCTCGCGAATGCCGACGATCTCGCGGTAATGGCGCAACACTTCGACATAGCCGCGCACCGCAAGCTTCTCGCTCGGCCAGTGCGCCTTGAAGCCACGGGCCTGCATGCGCGGCCCGCCAATGCCTTCAGTTCGCACGTCGGGCCAGCGCGCCTTGATGCCGTCGAGCAACAAGCCGGCGAGCAAGTCGCCCGAGGTTTCACCGGCGACCATCGCGATGCGTGGCGCTGAGTTGGCTGACGGTTGGGGCCGTGCCCCGTGCGTCAGCCCGGCGGCTGAAGGCGGAGCGTTGGACATGCGAAAACTAGCGAACGATGCCGCGTTGCGGCGAGGTCTCAGCCAGAAAATTCAACATCATGGCGATATCGTCGACCGCTGTCGGGTGAGTCAATGGCAGCTCGGCGATGCGGGCCTTGGACTGTTCCAGCGTCAGGTCGTCGCGGTACAACGCGCGCTGCATGGCTTTGACGGCAGCAACACGTTCCGGGGAAAAACCGCGGCGACGCAAGCCTTCGAAATTCATCGAACGCGCACCCGCTGGCTGGCCTTGACACATCACGTAGGGCGGCAAGTCAGCGAACAGCAGTGAGCACATTGCGGTCATGCTGTGCGCACCCAAGCGCACAAACTGATGCACCACGGTGAAGCCGCCCAAGATGACCCAGTCACCGACGTGCACGTGTCCGGCAAGCTGCGAGTTGTTGGCAAAAATCGTGTGGTTGCCGACGACGCAGTCATGCGCGAGATGCACGTAGGCCATGATCCAGTTGTCGTTGCCAACGCTGGTCACACCGGTGTCGCCGGGTGAACCGATATTGAGCGTACAGAACTCACGGATGGTGTTGCGGTCGCCGATGTGCAACTCGCAAGGCTCGCCCGCGTACTTTTTGTCCTGCGGAATCGCTCCAATGGAGTTGAACTGAAAAATCCGATTGTCTTGGCCAATCGTGGTGTGGCCTTCGACCACGCAATGCGCGCCTATGGTCGTGCCAGCACCGATCCTCACGTTCGGGCCGACCACGCTGTAGGGGCCCACGCTGACAGTGCTGTCGAGTTGCGCGCGCGGATCAATCAGCGCGGTGGAATGGATACCGGTGACCACAGACTCCTCCATCAAGACAAAGTGCGCATGGTGCACATCAGCTCGGCTTCGCAAACCACCAGCTCATTCACCCGAGCCGTGGCCTTGAACTTGAAGATGCCCGACTTCATGCGGTCCAGCGAAACTTCCATGATGAGTTGATCACCGGGTTCCACTGGCCGCTTGAAGCGCGCGCCGTCAATACCGGCAAAGTAGTACACCGTCTTGTCATCTGGCGTGGTGCCCAGCGTGTCGAACGCCAGCAAGGCAGCCACTTGTGCCATGGCTTCGAGAATCAACACGCCCGGCATGACCGGGTGGTGCGGAAAGTGACCGCCAAAAAACGGCTCGTTGATGGTCACGTTCTTCAGCGCCTTGATGCGCTTGCCTTTTTCAAGCTCAAGCACACGGTCTACCAACAAGAAGGGGTAGCGGTGCGGCAGTTGCTTGAGAATTTGGTGAATATCCATCATGATTTTTCCGTTGGTTGAGTTTGAAGCAGTTCTGGCGCTGCTCTTCAATCTGTTTTTTTAAGTTGCAATGCGATCTGTTTTTCGACCATTTTCAGCCGGTCGCGCAGCGTGTGCAGCTGCTTTAATGTGGCTGCATTTTTTTCCCACGCCGCATTGTCGTCGATGGGAAAGAAGCCGGTAAAGTGTCCAGGCTTGAGAATCGAGCGCGTAACCACAGAAGCCGCGGAGACATTCACATGGTCGGCTAAACGCAAGTGGCCCAACACCACCGCTCCGCCGCCAATCGTGCAGTGCGCGCCAATCTGTGCGCTGCCAGCCACGCCGACGCAGCCAGCCATGGCGGTGTGTTGCCCGACATGCACGTTGTGGCCGATCTGAATCAGGTTGTCGAGCTTGACGCCGTCTTCAATCACCGTGTCGCCGAGGGCACCGCGGTCAATACAGGTGTTGGCACCAATTTCTACGTCGTTGCCGATGCGGACAGCACCCAGTTGTTCGATTTTTTCCCAACGGCCGGCGTGTGGTGCGAAACCAAAACCATCTGAGCCGATGACCGCGCCTGAATGAAGAATACAGCGCTCACCCAACTGGCAGCGTTCGCCCAATGTGACGCGTGGCGCCAAGCGACTGAGAGCGCCAACAACGGCGCCGCGACCAATGACGCAATGTTCGCCGAGGCTTGCGCCGGCGCCAATCACCGCGCCTGCACCGACGCTGACAAAGGCAGCAATCGAGACGCCTTCACCCAATTCGGCTGAAGGGTCGATGAAGGCGGATGGATGGATGCGTGCTGTCTCTTGCGGTTCGTGGTGCTGTTTCCAAACCTGCGTCACGCGGGCGAAATACCGATAAGGATCAGCCACCACGATGCAGCCGCCCCGCGACAAAGCTGCGTCTTTCATGACCGGTGAAACGATCACGCAAGCAGCGTTTGAGACTGCCAGCTTGTTGAGGTATTTGGGATGGCTGAGAAAGGAAAGATCGGAAAGCCCGGCAGCCTCAATGGGCGCGAGTTTGTCGATCAAAGTGTCTGGATCGGCAAAAAGCGTGGCCTCGAACTCATCCGCCAGAGAGTCAAAGATGGCGCCCAGGCGCAAGGTCACGCTGCGCCGTCCTGCCTGTGCTTATCGGCCGTTAGATGCATTCAGCGCTTTGATCACTTTGTCGGTGATGTCGTGCTTGGGGTTGACGTAAACCGCTTCTTGCACGATCAGGTCGTACTTTTCCGCCTCAGCCAAAGCCTTGACCACGCGGTTTGCGCGTTCGATCACAAGTTGCAGCTCTTCATTTTTGCGGCTGTTCAGGTCTTCCTGGAATTCGCGGCGCTTGCGCTGGAATTCGCGGTCTTGGTCGACCAGCTGTCTCTGACGCGTGTTGCGCTGGCTTTCCGACAAGGTCGGCGCTTCACGCTCGAGCTTTTCAGACTGCGTCTTGATCTGCGCACCGAAATCTGCAATTTCTTTTTCGCGCTTGGTGAACTCCTGCTCCAGCTTGCCCTGTGCAGCCTTGGCAGAGTTGGCTTCGCGGAAAATTCGGTCCAGATTGACGATGCCCACCTTGAACTCTTGAGCGCCCGCTGCTGCGGCCGACAAAGGCAAGAGAGCACAAATAAGGAGATTTCGTAAAGAGAGCTTCATTAGAACGAGGTACCAATTTGAAATTGAACGGCCTGTAGTCTATCCGTTTCTTGCTTGCGGATGGCGTGACCGAAGGCCAAACGCAGAGGACCCACCGGGGAAATCCAGCTGACACCGACTCCGACCGAGGCGCGCATTTCTGCCAAGCTGTAAGAAGCATACTCATCAAAGACGTTGCCGGCATCGATGAAGGTGTACATCCGCAAGGTTCGGTCATTGCCAGCGCCCGGAAACGGCGCCGAGAGTTCTGCGTTGAGGGTGATCTTCTTTGCTCCACCGATAGAAATGAGAGGATCAACTTTGTCACGTGGCCCCAGAGAACCTTGCGCAAATCCGCGCACAGAACCAAGACCGCCTGAGTAAAAATTCTTGAAAATGGGATACGGCTGGCCGTTCAAACCTTTGCCCCAGCCGATTTCGCCGTTCAAACCAATCGTGAACTGCTTGTTGAGGGGAATGTATTGCTGAATCTGGTAGCTGGAGCGCAGGTATTTCACGTCACCCGCAACACCCCAATCAGCATTGACGCGCTGGTAAATACCGGTCGTCGGCACCAAGGCGCTGTCGCGCTTATCACGGGACCAGCCCAGCGTCAAAGGCACGGACAGGCTCGTCTCGCCGAATTGCTCCCTGTAGGTTCTCCATGTCGACGGCAATGGCGTGACACCCTCTTTGATGGTGATTGACTCTACGCCAGTGCCAAAGTAAAC
>JBEDKR010000132.1:0-6033 GCA_041172005.1 Pseudomonadota bacterium | reverse complement strand
AGCAAGTTCGGTCTGATGGAAATGAGCCGCCAGCGTCTGCGCCCGGCTCTGTCCGAAGGCGCGTCGATTCCTTGCCCGCGTTGCGGTGGCTCTGGCCACATCCGCGACACCGAAAGCTCGGCATTGCAAATTTTGCGCATCATCCAAGAAGAGTCGATGAAAGACAGCACGGCCTCCGTTCTGTGCCAAGTGCCGGTCGATGTGGCCTCGTTCCTGCTGAACGAAAAGCGTTCAGAAATCGCCAAGATCGAGATGAAACAGCGCATCAACGTGCTGCTGGTGCCGAACAAAACCCTCGAGACACCGAACTACAAGCTTGAGCGCCTGAAGCACGATGACCCGCGTCTGGACAACATCGAAGCCAGCTACAAAATGGCTGAAGAGATTGAAGACCCGACTTTGGTCACACGCCGCAGCCAAGAAAAGCACAACAAGCAAGAACCGATCATCAAAGGTGTGCTGCCTGACATGCCAGCCCCGATCGTGGTGCCAAAACCTGAAGTCGCGGCCAAACCTGCGGCTCAGCAGCGCTCACCACTGGCCGCGCGCACACCAGCAGCGCCTGCAGCTGAAAAAGGCTTCTTTGGCTGGCTCAAAAACCTGTTTGCTGGCGACGACGCAGCACCGGTTGTAGCGCCGGGTAAAGATGTGAAAAAAGACGAACGCGGCGAAGGCCGTCGCGATGAGCGTAATGAACGCGGCGAGCGTTCAGAGCGCGGCGAACGTGGTGGCCGTGATGGTCGCCGCGGTGGTCGTGGTGGTCGCAGTGAACGCACCGAAGGTCGCCCAGAAGGCCGCGCTGAACGCACAGGCGAACGCGGTGCTGAGCGAGGCGAAGGCCGCGCTGACCCACGTCGCGAACGCAGCCAAGAAGGCCGCCCGGAACGCGCACCCTCTGAAGGTGGTCGCGAAAGCGGCCGCGGTGCAGAACGCTCCGGTGAAGCTCGCCCAGACTTGCGCGCTGATGGTCGCAACGAAGGCCGCGTTGAGAGCCAGCCCCGCGGTGAAGGCCGTGGTGAGCGCCCTCGCCGCGAACGCACAGACCGTGGTGAGCGTGGTGCTGAACGCACCGGCGCACCCCGCGACGCAGCCCAAGAAGAACTGGCACTGGCCAATCAGGCCGCCATGGCCGCCGCTGCACGCGGTGAAGTGACAGCACCAGAAGCCGGCCGCGAAGAGCGCCAGCCCCGTGAAGCACGCGAGCCTCGCGAAGGTCGCCGTGAACGCGGCGGTCGTCGCCCTGAACGTCGTGATGATGCGCCGGTCGCTGACGGTGGCCAACAAGCCGCGTTTGCCGATAACAACGCAGCTGACGTCCGTGCCGAACGCACTGAGCAAACAGTCGCAACAGACGTCGCAGCGCAAGGTAACGAGCCGGCTGCTGGCCAAGAAGACAGCCAAGAACGCGCACCCCGCGAACGCCGCAGCCGTGACCGTTATGGTCGCGAGCGCCGTGAACGTGGTGACCGTGCCGAGTCGTCACCAGAGCAAGTTGCTGACGCCAGCACCCCGGCCCTTGCGCCAGTGCAACAGTTCAACGCCGAGACCCGCACAAACCCCTCTGTCTTGGTCAGCCCGGTGATGACGGTCACTGAAGTACAAGCAGTACCGGCAGCGATCATCGTGCCAGCGCCTGTGCAAGCACCCGTCGCCGCGCCAGCACCGCAAGTGGTGAGCGCACCCGCGCCAGCCACACGCGCACTGCCGCAAGTGGCGTCGTATGACCTGCCTTTGCAAGACTTGGCTCAGGTCGCTAGCGCCTCGGGTCTGCAGTGGGTCAACTCCAACACCAGCAAGATCGCTGAAACGCAAGCTGCCATGGCTGCCGAGCCGCGCCCAGTCCACGTGCCACGCGAACGAGCCCCTGCGGTGGCCGTTCAAGCAAGCCCACTGGTGCTGGTAGAGACCAAGCGTGATCTGAGCAACATGACGCTGCCTTTTGAAGAGGCCACAACGCAGCGGCCGCAGTAAAGCGGTCACAGCGACAGTCACTGGTACGGCATCACGCCGCTCCGGAACTTAAAAAGGCGACTCTCAGAGTCGCCTTTTTTTATGCCCTGGGCTGTATCGCTACCATGGCAACATGACAACGCCTTTCTTCGCGCCGCAGATCTGGCTGCACAACGCCCTGCCCGAGATACAGAGCTGGCTGCCCGTGCTGGCCACCCTGCTGCATCTGTCGCTGGCGCTGGCCGTGACGCTGCACGCCCTGCTGACGCGTCGCAATGTGTCGGCTACTGTCGCTTGGATTGGACTGGCTTGGCTGACGCCGATCATTGGCGCGCTGCTCTACCTGATGATGGGCGTCAACCGCATCCAACGCGCGGCTGTAGCGCTAGACCTGAAAACGGCCTGGCAACGGGAGCACCAACGCACAGGTAGCCATGACGCGGCCATTGGCAGTGCCGCCGGCCCCGACGCCCCGAGTTCACTGGCGCTGGCGGGCATCAACCGCCTGGCCCGACAAACCACTGGCAATGCTTTGCTAGCCGGTAACGCCATCAAGCCACTGATAGATGGTGACGAAGCCTACCCGGCGATGCTGGCGGCGATTGAGTCCGCACGCCACTCCATCACGCTGGTGACCTATATTTTTGACCTTGACGAGGTCGGCCGCACCTTCGCCGATGCGCTGGTGCGCGCCCAGCAACGCGGCGTCCAGGTGCGCGTGCTGATCGATGCGGTGGGTGGGCGCTACAGCCACGGGCGCATGGTGGTGCACCTGACCCGCCGCGGCGTCACGGCAGCGGCATTTTTGCCGCCACGTTTTCTTGGCCTGCTGGCCCATGCCAATCTGCGCAACCACCGTAAGATCATGGTCATCGACGGCGCGCATGGCTTTACGGGTGGCATGAACATTCGGGCCGGGCATTGGCTGACGCGCCAACCCAAGTCACCGGTTCGCTGCCTGCACTTCTCGGTGCGTGGCCCCGTCGTGGCCGACATGCAGCGAGCCTTCGCCATTGACTGGGCCTTCAGCACCGGCGAGGCGCTGTTGGGCGAGACTTGGTTTGCACCGGCCACAAATTGCGGGCCAGTGCTGGCGCGCGGCGTCTCCGATGGCCCCGATGGCGACATCGACCACATGCGCCATGTGATGCTGGGCGCGCTGGCCTGCGCACGGCAACGGGTGGCCATCATGACGCCCTACTTCCTGCCCGACGAAGTCCTGCTGACGACCCTGCAAATCACCGCCTTGCGCGGCGTCACGGTAGACATCGTGCTGCCGGCACGCAGCAACCTGCCACTGATGGACTGGGCCATGCGCACACAATGGAGCCGATTACTGGCGGCGGGCTGTCGAGTTCATTTGTCGCCACCGCCGTTCGATCACTCCAAAATGTTTCTGGTCGACGACGACTGGTCGTTGATTGGCTCCACCAACTGGGATGCGCGCAGTCTGCGGCTGAATTTTGAATACAACCTCGAATGCCATGACGCGCAACTGGTGGCGCAACTCGACGCCCTGTTCCAGCAGCGCATGTCAGCGGCCGAGACGCTTGATGCAGCAGTGCTCAATCACCAGTCTTTAGCAGGACAACTGCGCGACCGGCTGGCCGGCTTGCTGTCGCCCTACCTTTGAGCGCTGACTCCAGACGAAGGGCTCAAGCTTTAGCCGCGTGCCGATAAGCGTTCTGCACGGAGGTTTCATCATTACCACGCTGCTCGGCCAACAGGGCAAGCGCAAGCCAAGCCTTGCGCTTGAGCACAGCATCTTGCAAGGACAACACCGCATGCGACAGCAGTTGCTGCGCTTTGCCCCACAGCTGACGCTTTAGGCAGGCCATCCCGGCCAAGTATTCGAAATTAGCGTCGCCAGGACGGGCTTGCAAGGCGGCCTCGATACGCGCCAACCAAACCGCATCAAGCGCATCAAGGCTGTCTTCTAGCGCCAAAATGAATTTCACGCGGAGGCCATCACCAAGCTCAGAACGCGGCTTCATCACAACGTCCCAAGCGCCTGCCAGCCAATGGCGCGCCACTGCTGAGTCACCCTTGAGCAGCATCAGGCGCGAAGCCGCATGAACGGCCAGTTCAGGCATGGCCCGTTCAACCTCGTCCAGCGACAGCCAAACGTGGCGCAGTTGTTCCGGATCATGGGCGGCGTTGAGCAATTCAAGCGCCAAACCGCGGATGATGCTTTGCGCAGCCGGCGGTGAAAAAGCCCGATGCTTGGCCAGCAAACGAGCCGTTTCCAGTGCGTCAGAAGTCTGACCAGCCAGTCTTGCTGCACGCAAGCGCATACGCAAAGCCAGCGTGCGGCGGCCGGCGCCCAGCGGCAGCTGGTTCAGCCACTCCATCGCCACGCTGGGTTCGCGGTCTTCTAGCGCCCAACGCGCAGCGCGAAGCTGAATGCCTTCTTGGGTTTCCAGCACCATCCGGTTGCCCGCCCCCTCAAGGGCTTGCTGCAAATGCTCGTCACGCACCCCTCGGTTTTGCAAGGCTTGCGCGCTTTCGGCCGCCAACAAATGCGCCAGCGAACGCAACTGCTGCGAGCGTGCCGGCTGATGCCCGGAGTCTGCGCCCACATCCAGAATCAACTCGCTCATGTTTTTTTCTTGCAGCAAGGCGTTCTCAGCCGAGCGCGAAGCGCGAATGAAGCGACCGGCCAGCAGGTGCGCCAGCGCGTCCATCAAGGCGGCGTACATGGCACGCTCTTTTTGCTGGGCACGCCAGCGCCGTGCCTGCCGCGGCAGCGACGCCACCACGCTCAAAGCCTTGAGCGCAAAGTGCAGCAGCGCGAAAGCCGCCACCAAGACCAGCAGCATCAAATTGAAAGACAAATCGACCCGGTACGGCGGCCAAAACAAGGTCACGACGGCATGGTTGTTGCCGGCCAACAAGGCCACGGCCACAGCCACTCCAAACAGGGCAACAAACCAAAGGGCGGCGCGCATAAGCTGGTTGTGTCTCTGAAGGCTTAACGGCCAGCGGCCGCGGTGGCCAGGGCGGCCAGGGTCTCGTCAAAACGTGGCAACTCACCGGTTCGGAGTTGCGCCTGCGTCTGCTCCAGCAAGGCTTTGGCAGCCTGCGTCTTGCGCGACGAAGCATCGAAATAACGCGACAAACTGGTTTGCACCCTGGCCAGATCCGAGCGGGCTGCATCGGTTTGCCGAGACAGCAAGGCCAAGCGTGCATTGAGCAATTTGAGCTTGATGTTCTCGCGCAGAAAATAAGACTGCTCCGGTGCCAGCAAGGCGGCCTCGGGCCGGTCAATCCGGCTCACGCGCAACAGGCTTTGGGCGTCTTCACGCAGCCCTTGCAGGAAACGACCCGACCAGTTACTCAAGGCCTGAGCATCAAAAAAGCGGGCAAAACCAGTGCGCGCTACGTCGGCAGCAGACGCGGCAGGAGCCGAAGAAGGCAAGGGCTCAACCGCTGACGCAGCCAAACCCGCAGTGGCTTGACTCACGCCGCGCAGCACATCATTGGCCATCGGCAACTCGTCTATCTGACGCGCCAATTCATCGAGCTTGAGCAGCATCGCCGGGACATCGGTCAAGGCCGCACTCTTGATGCGTTCGGCGTCTTTGACAATGGCGCGCTGCACCGGGGTCAAGCGCGGCTGGGCCGCACGCGCCAGGCGTTGTTCGGCAGACTGGAGGGCCGCAAGCAAGGGCTCGGCGCTGCCCGTCAGCTGCGCCTGTTGCTGCGCCAGTCGCAGGTTGGCTTCCAGCTCAATCACCAAGTTGTCATCGCGTGAGCGTGACAGTCTTTGCATCAGATCTTCGAGTTGGCCGCGTTGCAAGCTGACTTCGCTGATCCGGTTTTCAGTCACCGCCAAACGCGCGGCGAGTTCACGACTGCTTTCTTGTGCTTGGCGGGCCAGCGTTCTAGCTTCAACCGCTTGGGTTCCGGTGTCGGTGCTGCGGCGCGCCAACTCTTCTTGAATATGACTGAGCTTTTGCCACAACAGCAAGCAACCCAAAGCACCTGCCAGTGCCAAGATCAACACGACCAGCGCCCAGGTGCGCGAGCGCCACCATGCACTGGCAGCAGCGGAAGACGCAGGCAGAAATGGCGCAACAGGCG
>JBEDKR010000131.1:0-6085 GCA_041172005.1 Pseudomonadota bacterium | reverse complement strand
CAGATGGCCACCGGCATCATGGCCGCAGAAGCGGCGCTGGAACCCATGGAATTGGCCATTGCCGAGCAGGTTCATACCGGCGTCTTACGCTGCGAGTTGGGTGCTTCAGTGACTTTGACCAATGACCCGCAGTCGCCCGGCTATTTCAATGTGCATGGCAAGAATTTTCGCTACCGAATGTTCCCTGTTGTCACGTCGACAGGCGCCGTTCGGCTGGAAGACCGCCAAGCCGGCGCCGTTTGGTTGCAGTTGTCCAACAAGTCGATGTTGATGAACCAGAAAGCCGGCCAGCGCATGGCGGACGAATGCATGAGCCCTGAGCAATTGACCGTGACCCAAGCCATGCGTGACAAGCCGGTGCCAGGATTGCTGGATTGAGCAAATGCTGTTTGATTGAGTTTTTAGTTTTGCCTTTTTGACCTCACCTTTATTTTGTACGACAGGAGAAAAATAGTGTCCGAGTTTTTGACAACCTACCGCACCCACGTTGCTGAGCGTTCCGCGCTAGGCATTCCCCCGTTGCCTTTGTCGGCCAAGCAAACCGGTGAGCTGATCGAGTTGCTGAAGAATCCCCCAAAAGGCGAAGAAAAAACGCTGGTCGACCTCATCACTTACCGCATACCGGCCGGTGTTGATGACGCGGCCAAAGTCAAGGCTAGCTATCTGGCCGCGGTGGCCTACGGCACTGAAAAATGCGCTTTGATCTCGCGTGTGCATGCGACCCAGTTACTGGGCACGATGCTCGGTGGCTACAACATCAGCCCGATGATCGACTTGCTGGACGACGCTGATGCAGCCGTCGCCGAGCAAGCCGCTACCGGCTTGAAGTCAACGCTGTTGATGTTTGACCAGTTCCATGACGTGCAAGAAAAGTCGGAAAAAGGCAACGCTTACGCCAAGGCCGTACTGCAAAGCTGGGCCGATGCCGAGTGGTTTACCAGCCGCCCTGAAGTGCCCAAGTCGATCCAGCTGACGGTTTTCAAATGCGCTGGCGAGATCAACACCGACGACTTGTCGCCGGCGCCTGATGCTTGGAGCCGCCCCGACATTCCGCTGCACGCTTTGGCCATGCACAAAAACGCCCGTCCCGGCATCACGCCTGAAGAAGACGGCAAGCGTGGCCCGGTCAAGTTCATTGAAGAACTCAAGGCCAAAGGGCATTTGGTGGCCTACGTCGGTGACGTTGTCGGTACCGGTTCTTCGCGCAAATCTGCCACCAACTCAGTCTTGTGGTGGACTGGCGAAGACATTCCGTTTGTGCCGAACAAGCGCTTTGGCGGTGTCTGTCTGGGCGGAAAAATTGCCCCGATTTTCTACAACACGATGGAAGACTCGGGCGCTTTGCCGATCGAAGTCGACGTCAGCCAAATGGCCATGGGCGATGTGATTGAGCTTCGTCCCTACGACGGCAAGGCCCTGAAAGACGGCCAAGTGATTGGCGAGTTCAGCTTCAAGAGCGATGTGCTGTTTGACGAAGTGCGCGCCGGTGGCCGTATTCCATTGATCGTCGGCCGTGGCCTGACGTCCAAAGCCCGCGCTGCGCTGGGTCTGCCAGCGTCAACCGTGTTCCGCCTGCCGCAGGACCCTGTCGACAGCGGCCGCGGCTACACGCTGGCTCAAAAAATGGTCGGCCGCTCGGTCGGTTTGCCAGAAGGCAAGGGCGTTCGCCCTGGCACGTACTGCGAGCCAAAAATGACCTCAGTCGGCACGCAAGACACCACCGGCCCAATGACCCGCGACGAACTCAAAGACCTGGCTTGCTTGGGCTTCAGCTCTGACCTCGTCATGCAATCGTTCTGCCACACAGCGGCTTATCCGAAGCCGGTCGACGTCAAGATGCACCACGAACTGCCAGAGTTCATCACCACACGCGGCGGTATCTCGCTGCGCCCGGGTGACGGCATTATTCACAGCTGGCTGAACCGCATGCTGCTGCCTGACACGGTCGGCACGGGCGGCGACAGCCACACGCGTTTCCCTATCGGTATCAGCTTCCCTGCTGGCTCCGGTCTGGTCGCCTTTGGCGCTGCCACAGGTGTCATGCCGCTGGACATGCCTGAGAGCGTGTTGGTGCGTTTCAAAGGCAAGATGCAGCCCGGCGTCACGCTGCGCGATCTGGTCAGCGCGATTCCGCTGTACGCCATCAAGGCCGGTCTCTTGACCGTGGCCAAGCAGGGCAAGATCAATGTCTTCTCTGGTCGTATTTTGGAAATCGAAGGCTTGCCTGATCTGAAAGTGGAGCAGGCTTTTGAGCTCAGCGACTCTTCGGCTGAGCGCAGCGCTGGCGGTTGCACCGTGCACTTGAACAAAGAGCCGATCATCGAGTACATCACCAGCAACATCACCATGTTGAAGTGGATGATCGCGACGGGTTATTCAGATGTCCGCACCATCAAGCGCCGTATCGCCGCCATGGAAGCTTGGCTGGCCGATCCACAGCTCTTGAAGGCTGATCCGGATGCTGAGTACGCTGCTGTGATTGAGATTGATCTGGCCGAAATCCATGAGCCTATCTTGGCCTGCCCGAACGATCCGGATGACGTGAAAACACTGTCCGAAGTCGCCGGCACCAAGATCGACGAAGTCTTCATCGGTAGCTGCATGACCAACATCGGCCATTTCCGCGCAGCCTCCAAGCTGCTCGAAAACAAGCGCGATATTCCCGTCAAATTGTGGATGGCACCGCCGACCAAAATGGACGCCAAGCAACTCAGCGAAGAAGGTCATTACGGCGTGCTCGGCGCTGCTGGCGCCCGCATGGAAATGCCCGGCTGCAGCTTGTGCATGGGCAATCAAGCGCAGGTCAAAGAAGGCGCTACAGTGCTGTCAACCTCGACGCGTAACTTTCCGAACCGTCTGGGCAAAAACACCTTCGTGTATTTGGGCTCAGCCGAACTCGCAGCCATCACCTCCAAGCTCGGTCGCATTCCGACCAAAGCCGAGTACATGGACGACATGGGCGTTCTGAAAGACGCTGGCAGCACGGTCTACAAATACCTGAACTTCGATCAGGTCAAGGACTACACGGACGTCGCTGAATCAGTCAACTGAATCGGTTGACTTGCTAAGGCTGGGTGTGCACCCAGTCAGCGCTAAGCCCTCGTTGCAAAACGGGGGCTTTTTTGTTCTCACTCATAATAACGATCCATATTTCGGAGACAAACATGACTATAAAAAAAATCACCTGCGCCACCTTGTTGGCCCTCACCACTGTGCTGTCACAAGCGCAGACCTTTCCGACCAAGCCAGTGCGCATTGTGGTGCCACAAACACCGGGCGGTGCTTCAGATGCCTTGGCTCGCATCGTCGGTCAAAAGTTGTCGGAGAAGTGGGGTCAACCGGTGGTGATTGAAAACCGCGCCGGTGCGGGCGGCAACATCGGCATGGACGTGGTGGCCAAATCGGCCGGCGACGGCCACACTTTGCTGATGTCGTATGTGGGCTCCCACGCCATCAATGTGAGTATTTATAAAAAGCTGCCCTTTGACCCAGAAGCGGACTTCACACCGGTCGCGACCTTGGCCAATGTGCCATTTGTGGCGGCTGTGACAGGCTCGTTGCCGGTCAACAATATTCGTGAACTAGCCGCCTACGCGGCCAAAAATCCCATCGCATTTGGCTCTGCGGGTAATGGCTCGGTGAACCATTTACTAGGTGAAATGTTCAGCACCGCAGTGCAGACCAAAATGCAGCATGTTCCCTACAAAGGTGCTGCGCCGGCCTTGACCGATTTGTTGTCGGGCCAGATTCAGCTGGTTTTCACCAGCCTGCCATCGGTGGCCCAGCATATTCGTGCGGGCACCGTCAAAGGTCTGGGCGTGACGGGCTCGAAACGCGCGCTGGCCTTCAAGGACATGCCGACGATTTCTGAATCCGGCTATCCGAATTTCGTCATCAACCCTTGGTTCGGTCTGTTCGGCCCAAAAGGCATGCCGCCAGCGGTGGTTCGTCAAATCAATGATGACGTCAACAGAATTCTGCAAGATAAAGACACGCAGGTGAAGTTTGCCGCCTTGGGCGCTGAACCTTACGAAAGCACGCCGCAGGCCTTTGGGTCCGTGTTGCACGCTGACATTCAACGCTGGGCGGTAGTCGTCAAGTCGTCGGGCGCTACGGCTGATTGAAAGTCGTACACATGAACATCAGTCCTATTGCCGGCGCCCTCGGTGCTGTGATCTCTGGCGTTGACCTGTCGCTGGGGATGTCTACTGCGCTGGCGGCCGATATTCGCCAGGTGTTTCTGCTGCACAAGGTTATTTTCTTGCGTCAGCAAAAATTGACGCCACAGCAGTTTTTGGACTTCGCCAAAGCCATGGGCGAGCCGATCGAGTACCCGTTCGTCAAGGGTCTCGATGGCTTTCCACACATCATCGAAGTCAAAAAACTCGAGCACGAAAAAGTCAACTTTGGCGGCATCTGGCATTCGGACACCACCTACTTGGAAGCGCCGCCTATGGGCTCCATGTTGCTGTCATTGGAAGTTCCGCCCTACGGCGGTGACACCATGTTTGCCAACCAGTGTCTGGCCTACGAGGCCTTGTCGGCCACCATGAAAAACCTGCTCGATGGCCTTGTCGGCATCAGCAGTTCGGCCAAGGCTGACGTTTCTAAAACACGTGAAGACCGAATCAAGTCCGACGGCAAAGAGGCCGCGCCAAAGTCTTACTTGGCCGAGCATCCGGTGGTGCGAACTCACCCTGAAACCGGGCAAAAGGCCTTGTTCGTGAACGTCGCTCACACCGCTGGCATCAAGGGCATGACCGACGAAGAAAGCGCGCCCTTGTTGCAATTCTTGTTTCAACACCAAATCAAGCCGGAGTTCACTTGCCGCTTTGCTTGGGAGCCGAACGCCATCGCCTTCTGGGACAACCGCTGCGCTCAACACAACCCGGTCAATGACTACCATGGCTTTCGGCGAGTGATGCACCGCATCACGCTGCAAGGTGACAGGCCAGTTTGATGACCACTGACAACACCACCATTCCAGAATTTCAGTTGCGCGGCAAGCGCTTTGCGCCGCTGACTTGGCCAGAGATGACGCCGGCCCAGCAGCAGATGACGCAGAGCGTGCTCGGCGGCAAACGCGGCTCCATGCAGGGGCCTTACAACGTCTTGTTGCGCAGTCCCGCCTTGGGGCAATTGGCGCAGCAGTTTGGCGTGCACACGCGCTTCGAATCGTCGCTGCCTTTGATGCTGAATGAGTTGGCGATTTTGATGGTCGCGCGTTTTTGGACCAGCCAGTTTGTCTGGTGGGCGCACCGCCAAATGGCGCTTGATGCGGGTCTCGATGAAAGCCTCATCAATGCCATTGCGCAGGGTCATGCGCCTGCGCCTTTGTCGGAACCGCTCGCTGCAGTGCATGCGTTTTGTCATGAGCTGATCCAGTCGCGGCGAGTCAGCGACGGCACCTATGCAGCGCTGACAGCGCAAGTTGGTGAGCAAGGCGTGGTTGATCTGATGGCCGCCATGAGCTACTACACGCTCGTCAGCATGTGCCTCAACGTCGATCAATATCCTTTGCCAGACGGCGTGCTGCCGGAACTTCAGCCGCTTTAACGTCGGTGTGAACACGCGCGCAGCAGCGCCATCAGCGGAGGCCCCAATCGCTTGTCATCCTTCGCCGACAACGCCGTTGCAATGCCCGTTGCGAGGCGAGGCCATGCGCTAGAGCTGCGTTTGCAGAGCCTTCGCCTGCCAAAATGAAACATGGTCGTTGTGACCTTTTTATCGAATCTCAAAAGGACTTCGCCATGTCTCAATTGCCCACGCCATCCCCTGACTTCTCTTCAACGCTAAAGACTTTTAAAACGAGTTCGGGCGCTACCGGACGCTTTTACTCGTTGCCAGCACTGACGCGCCAGTTCCCGAGCATCAAGCGTTTGCCGATGTCGATTCGCATCGTGCTGGAGTCGGTGCTGCGCCACTGTGACAATGACAAAATCACAGCAACGCATGTGGCTCAATTGGCCAACTGGAAACCCCAGGCGGAGCGCACCGAGGAAATTCCTTTCGTCGTAGCCCGTGTGTTGTTGCAGGACTTCACCGGTGTGCCTTTGCTGGCCGACTTGGCCGCCATGCGCAGCAC
>JBEDKR010000130.1:0-6108 GCA_041172005.1 Pseudomonadota bacterium | reverse complement strand
CTCCGGCGGTGGCGGCTACGGTGGTGGTGGCGGCCGTTCAAGCGGCGGCGGCTACGGTGGCGGCGGTGGCGGTGGACGCGGCGGCTACTAAGCTCTCGACTCCAGCAGTTGGCTCACGCTGACATCTTCAGTTTTTAATTGAAGACCTGCTCAAGAAAGGCTCTAAAACTTCGGTTTTGGAGCCTTTTTGCATTTCCGACATGGATAGTCAGCACGACCAATTTGCACGAAACCAGCGGCTAAGGACTCTGTCGGTAAACAGACATAAACCGCACACCACTGAAAAGAACTATCGGGCGGTCTTGGGAGGCGCAGAACTCGTGCTGGAGCGCGGAATCAACAGGCCTTTGACGCGTCCCTTGAGGTCGGCGACTTGATCCAAGTTGTCGTAGGCGAAGGTGTCGCCGCTGAACTCATCCGAGCCGCGCTTGAGCACCACGGGTAGATGAGACTTAACGCGATCTTCATTCATGAAGACATGCAAGAACTCGCCGGTAAACTCAAGACGCGGCAGCCAACTGCCATCGGGATTTTGCATCGGCTCGCGAACCACCACGGCGTTGCCAATCAATTGAACCTCTGAGCCGGCGTCATTGCTCAGGGCTTGATTTGCAGTGGCGGTCGTGAGTCGACCGTCCGGGCCGGTGGAACGCATACGGGCTTGGTCAATTTCAAGCGTTTCGGTGTCCACAAAGTGGCGCGCCTCAGTGCCAAAAATTTCGGTCTTCAGTCGACCTGCGTCATCAAAGGTCTTGACGGTCGCGCGGCGCATGAAGTAGTCAACTTCATGGCTCACGGGCCGGACTGCCTCGGCTTCATATGCGGCTGGCGTGTTGCGCACCAGCCAGTAGGTGCCGACCGCCAACAAAGCCATCATGGCCAAAGGCAAGTAAAGAGACAACTGCTCCCATAGGCTGGCGAATGTCTGCCCACTGACTTTGAGAGCCTGCAGCTTCCGGGTGAAAGCGTTCGAAACAGCCTGAGACTTCATGCCGCATACCCAGCCAGCAAGCCGGCATAACGGCCACTGGCCACCAGCAAAACATCACACAGCTCACGTGCCGCACCGTGACCGCCCAGAGCTTGCGTGACGTAGTGCGACACCGCTTTGACCTCGGCATGCGCGTTGGCCGGTGCGCAGCTGAAAGCAACCCGGCGCATCACTGGCAAGTCAGGCCAGTCGTCGCCCATGGCGGCAGCTTCGGCCCAACCGCAACCCAGCGCTTGGAGCGTCAGCTCGGCGGCCGGACGTTTGTCTTCGGTACCAAAATGTGCATGAACGATACCCAGCGCTTGCAAGCGCGCGCGCAGCACTACGCTGTCACGGCCGGTGATGATGACCGGCGTGATACCGACTTTTTGCAGCAATTTCAGGCCGTGACCGTCCAGCGTGCTGAAGCGCTTCAAGGTCTCACCGGCAGCGTACAGCTGGCCGGGAGTTTCAGTGATGTGCTGCTGACCGTACTCGCTGAAGTACAAGCCACCATCGGTGAGCACACCGTCAACATCGAAAAAAGCCACTTTGATGCCCTGCGCACGGAGCAGCAGTTCAGGAGCAAAGTTGAGTGCCGGGACCAAGGGTGGCATGGCGCTCGCGCCTGTCGCAGATGGCGTCATCAAATTACCTTCGCGCGCATCAGGTCGTTGGTATTGAGCGCGCCACACAAGCGCCCTGCTTCGTCGACCACCAGCACGCTGGTGATGCGGTAATGCTCCATCAAAGCAACTGCATCGACGGCGAGCGATGCCGAGTCGAGCGTACGCGGATTGGCGTGCATCACGTCAGCCGCGCACATGGCGCGCAGATCAGCGCCTTTTTCAATCAACCGTCGCAAGTCGCCGTCCGTGAAAATACCCAGCACCTGCTGCTGTGCATCCACCACAGCCGAAACGCCCAAACCCTTGGCGCTCATCTCGCGCATGAGCTCGCTGAGACTGGCCTCCGGCCGCACAGATGGCACGTCCCCACCGCTGCGCATGACGTCGCCCACGTGCGTGAGCAGTTTGCGACCCAAGGAGCCACCTGGATGGGAGCGCGCAAAATCTTCGGGCCTGAAACCGCGGGCATCAAGCAGTGCCACGGCCAGCGCATCTCCCATGGCCAACTGGGCCGTCGTGCTGGCGGTGGGCGCTAGGTTAAGAGGACAAGCCTCCTGCGCAACGCTGCTGTCGAGCACTACATTGGCGTGGCGTGCCAAGGCAGACTGTCCACCGCCGGTAAGCGCAATCACCACCACTTGCAAGCGTTTGAGGGTCGGCAAAATCACGGTCAGCTCTTCGCTTTCGCCGCTGTTGGAAATCGCCAGCACCACATCGGCTGCTGTGATCATGCCGAGGTCGCCATGGCTGGCTTCGCCGGGATGCACAAACATGGCTGGCGTGCCGGTCGACGCCAGTGTGGCAGCGATCTTGCGACCGATGTGCCCGCTTTTCCCCATGCCCATCACCACCACCCGACCGGTGCAGGACAGCACCGCTTCAACGGCCGCAGCAAACTCAGGTCCGACGCGCGCCGCCATGTTCAGCACAGCGGCCGCCTCGATCTCAAATGTCTTGCGGGCCAAGGCCACAGCTTGTGCCGGGTCAAAGCCGGTGCGGTCAAAGTTCATCCCTGTATTCTATCGAGACACCCTGCCTCGGGTATGCCCACAGTGCTCTGCAACCGGCGATGCGTGCGAGGTGATACGCTGATGCTTTCTGGCCCGCTGACTTCTGTGGCCTAAGCTTAAAAAACCACGCCCATGAGTAACGAACAACATGAAACGACGAACTGCACTGACCCTGCTGGCCACCGCCCACTGGCCCCTGACTCAAGTCCACGCTCAAAGCGCAATAGATATTGCAGCACTGCTGCGCGCTGGCGCCTGTGTGGTTTTGCTCCGACACGCTGAAACCGTCCCGGGCATTGGCGACCCCAGCAACTTCAAGCTTGGAGATTGCCGCACCCAGCGCAATCTGAGCGAAGCCGGCCGCGAACAATCGCGCCGGTTTGGCCAATGGTTCAAAAGCCGCCAACTACAAGCACGCACGGTGTACGCGAGCGCTTGGTGCCGTGGACGTGACACGGCCGAACTGGCATTTGGTACTTACACCCTTTTACCGGCGCTTAATTCAACCTTCAACAACGACACTCAGCCCGAGCCACTCACTAAAATATTGCGCGCACGGCTTAAGGCGGTGCCTGCTGGCGAGTTTGAAGTGTGGGTGACACACCAAGTCAACATCACGGCGCTCACGGGCGAATTCACCGCCATGGGTGAAGCCTTGATCGTCCATGCCAACGGTAAGGTGCTGGCGCGAACCACTTTGTCATGATGAATGCCGCTTGTGTCTGACTCCAACCAAAACTCTTCCCAACAAGACGCCCTCACGCACCAAACGGTGAGCCAGTACCTGCGTAGCCACATTCGCACCGTGCCGGACTGGCCGGCACCCGGCGTGCAGTTTCGCGACATCACACCGCTCTTGCAAAACCCGAAGGTTTTTCGCGTGCTGATCGACGCTTTTGTGCACCGCTACATGGATCCGGCGCTGCGTCCAGACGTAGTGGCCGGCTTGGATGCGCGCGGGTTTATTTTGGGCGCTGTGATTGCTTACGAGCTCAATGTAGGTTTTGTGCCGATCCGTAAAAAGGGCAAATTACCCTTCACCACAGTTCAGGAAACCTACGAACTCGAATACGGCAGCGCCACGGTTGAATTACACACCGATGCCGTCCATGCCGGGCAAAAAGTGCTGCTGATTGATGACTTGATCGCCACTGGTGGCACCATGATGGCCGGCCACAAACTGCTTGAAAAACTAGGTGCGCATGTGATGGAAGGTGCAGCGATTGTCGACCTTCCCGAACTCGGCGGGTCCGACAAACTGCGCGTATCGGGGCTGCCGCTTTTTACCTTGATTGATTTTTCCGGTCATTGAGTTCGTGCTTATCCACAAGCCCTTATTAGGAGCCTTTCCGTGTCACTTGAAGTCCTGCCTCTTTCTCCCGCTGTCGTTGACAAGCTCAAGACCATTGCCACCGCCACCTTGACCACCGTGTTGCTCAAAAAAGGCTTGCGCAACGTCTGGTTGCGCGGCACCAAGCCCTTGCAGCCCGGCCAGCCGCGCACGGTTGGCCGCGCCTTCACACTGCGCTTCGTGCCGGCCCGCGAAGATCTTGCGACGCCTGAGTCATGGTCGTCGCCAATCTCAACGCGGGCAGCCATTGAAGCCATGCCAGCGGGCTGCATTTGTGTGGTCGATGCGATGGGCGTGACCGACGCCGGTATTTTTGGCGACATCCTTTGTGCCCGCATGAAGATGCGCGGTGTCGCTGGTCTGGTGACCGATGGCGTTGTGCGGGATGTTGTCGGTGTGCTGGGCACGGGCTTACCGGTTTGGTGCCAAGGCACTGCTGCGCCCGCGTCCGTGACCAGCCTGACCTTTGTCAGCTGGCAAGAACCCATCGCTTGCGGTGGTGTGGCGGTGTTCCCGAACGATGTGATCGTGGTCGACGAAGATGGCGCCGTGCTGATCCCGGCTAATCTGCTTGAAGACGTGCTCGGATTGTCTGCCGAGCAAGAAACCCTCGAAGCTTGGATCATGTCGGAAATCAATGCCGGCGCGGCCCTGCCCGGTTTATACCCACCGAACGACGACAACAAAGCTCGCTACGAAGCCAGTAAAAATCAACTCTGAATCAGAACCTCTCTATGACTTCTCCAAAATTAACAGCCCAAGCCAGCGGTGTTTACGTCATCGCACCAACCCCTTTTGAAGTCAATGGCGCCATTGACTTCGGTTCGATTGACCAACTTGTCGATTTTTATGCGCAGTCCGGCGTCACCGGAACCACGGTCCTTGGCCAACTCGGCGAAGCACCCAAACTCGCGCAGGATGAGGCTCTGCAAGTCGCCAAGCGTTTTATCCAACGCTCGACAACACCGACCATCGTGGGTGTGTCCGCTCCGGGCTTCGCGGCCATGCGCGCGTTGGCCCGTGATGCCATGGACGCCGGTGCCGCAGGGGTCATGATCGCGCCTCCGAACACCCTGCGCACCGACGACCAGATCGTCGGCTATTACGAGCAGTCGGTTGCGGCCATCGGCGAGGACGTTCCGTTTGTCATCCAAGACTATCCGCTCACGTTCACGGTCGTCATGGCACCCAGCGTGATCAAGCGCATCGTCAACAACCACGCTTCCTGCTTGATGCTCAAGCACGAGGATTGGCCCGGTCTGGAAAAAATATCGGCCTTGCGCGCATGGCAAAACAAAGGCGAGATGCGTGAGATTTCTATTCTCTGCGGCAATGGCGGGCTCTTTCTTGACTTTGAAGTCGAGCGCGGCGCCAACGGTGCCATGACCGGTTATTGCTTCCCCGACATGCTGGTCGATGTGGTTCGGCTGTCGGCCGCCGGTCAACGCGAGAAAGCACATGACTTGTTTGACGCACACTTGCCGCTGATGCGTTATGAGCAGCAGCCCGGGGTTGGCTTGGCTGTTCGTAAATACATCTTGATGCGCCGCGGTTTGTTGTCATCTGATGCGCAGCGCAAACCTGCAGCAGCCATGTCGGCCACTGCAAAAGCAGAAGTCGAGTACTTGCTCGCACGTCTGGCTCGGCATGATCCGCGGGCTCATTTATCCTGATGGTTGTCCTGGAACTTAGGTTCAGGAACCTGTGCTTGCGCGTTTACTTGCCGATGCAAAATTTGGAGAAAATCTCACCCAATAAATCGTCTGGCGTGAACTCGCCGGTGATTTGACTTAACGCACGTTGAGCTTGCCGCAAGTCTTCTGCTAACAAGTCAAGCGCGGGTTGCTTGGCGGACAACTGCTTGTCAGCGCGCGTCAGTTGGCTGGCAACTTCGTGCAACGCTTGAACATGCCGCTCGCGTGCCATGAAGACACCTTCAGGCGCAGATTGCCATCCAACCACCTGCAACAACTGCTGGCGCAAACCCTCTAATCCCGCCCCTGTTTTGGCTGAAATCACGACGGCTGCACGATCTCTAGCCATCGCGTTGACAAGAATATCAACCGGCGCCGAATCTGATTTGTTCCAAACGTCGATGACCGGCGTTGTAGCGGGCAGCTTGTCTGTCAGGGCTTGTTGAATCAAAGC
>JBEDKR010000129.1:0-6129 GCA_041172005.1 Pseudomonadota bacterium | reverse complement strand
TGAAAGTCGGGCAAGCGCGGGATCAGCCACTTGGCCGCAAACGTGGTGTAAGTACGCAGCCGCAGTGCACCTTGGCTGGTGTCTTGCAGCAGTTCTTCGGTGGCGGCCTGAATGGCGGCGAAGGCTGGCATCACCTGTGCAGCATAGGCCCGGCCGACGCGTGTCAGGCTGACGCCATGGCGTTCTCGCCGCAGCAATTCAACCCCGAGATAGGCTTCTAAGACGGCGATTTGCCGGCTCACCGCCGACTGGGTGACGTGCAGTTCATGGGCGGCGCCGGTCAGGTTTTCGGTCCGGGCCACGGTCTCAAAGACACGCAGCGGGTTGAGTGGCGGAGTGCGACGCAAAGCTGAAGGGTGATGGGTTGTCGGTGTGACAAAAACAGGGGCTGGCAACACGCCAGAAAGTACTTTTTATTATGCCTGCTGGCCCGATCCGAAGCCCAGTGAATACCCTTCTGCCGTGAGAATCAAAGCCCTTGCAGCACACCAGACAGACACTATGACTTTTTCGACAACCACGGGCTCGGCGCTCGCGCAAGCTTTGCTCAGCCCCCGCAGCATCGCCTTGGTCGGAGCCTCAGATGACGCCACTAAAACCGCTGGCCGGCCTTTGCAGTTTTTGCGTCAGGCCGGATTTGCCGGCGCGATTTACCCCGTCAATCCGCGTCGTGCGCTCGTCCAAGGTGAAAAAGCCTGGGCCGCGTTGGCCGACTTGCCTGAAGTGCCGGAGCATGTGTTTGTCTTGACGGGCACTGACTCGGTCGTCGACACGGTGGCTGAATGTGGTCGTCTAGGCGTGAAAGTGGTGACGGTGCTGGCCAGCGGATTTTCAGAATCCGGCAGCGCGGGTGCGGCGCGTGAAGACGCCTTGCGGGCCATCGTGCGCGAGACCGGTGTGCGTTTGGTGGGGCCCAGCAGCTTGGGCGTCATCAGCCCGCGAACGCGCATGTTGCTCACGGCCAACGCGGCTTTTGCTGAGCCTGATATTCCAGAAGGGCGGGTCTTTGTCGCCTCGCACAGTGGCAGCATGATTGGTGCGCTGGTGTCGCGCGGTCGGGCGCGTGGCGTGGGTTTTGCCGGGCTGGTGTCGGTTGGCAATGAAGTTGATTTGAGCATTGGCGAGATTTGCGCGGCGATGCTGGACGACCCGGGCATTGACAGTTACGTGCTGTTTCTGGAAAGCCTGCACCACGGCGCCGCTTTGCGTTCTTTTGCGCGCGAAGCCGCGCGGCGCGGCAAACCCGTGATGGCTTACAAATTGGGCCGTTCAGCGGCGGCGGCTGAAATGGTCGTGACCCACACAGGCGCGCTGGCGGGCGAGGACGATATAGCCGAGGCTTTTCTGCGCGATTGCGGCATCGCACGCATCGGCATCTTGGACGCTTTGCTGGAAAGTCGTCCGCTGGCTTTGCGCTTGCCTTTGCGTGCACCACAGGCGGCGCGTCCGCGGGTCGGGATTGTCACCACCACCGGTGGCGGTGCGGCGATGGTGGTCGACCAGCTCGGTATTCGGGGGCTCGACGCTGAGCCGGCCTCGGCCGCGACCTTGGCCAAACTTGCCGCTGTTGGCATCCAGGTCAGTCCCGGCCGAATCGTCGACCTGACCTTGGCAGGCGCCCGTTATGACGTGATGAAGGGCGCGCTGGACATTTTGTTGCAGGCGCCCGAGTTTGATCTGGTCGTGGCCGTGGTCGGTTCTTCGGCGCGGCTGCAGCCCGAGCTGGCCGTCAAGCCCATCATCGACAGCGCCGGCAGCGCCAAACCGCTGGTGGCGATGTTGGTGCCCGAGGCGCCGCAAGCGATTGCGCAACTGACCGCTGCGGGTGTGCCGTGCTTTCGCTCGCCCGAGTCTTGCGCAGACGTGATCACCGCGCTGTTCAACCGGCGCTCGCCGCTCGATTTGCTGGAGTCGACTTGGGATACGGATGCGGTTGCGCTGGCGACAACGCCGGTCAACTTGAACGAAGCCCAAGCCTATGAGCTGCTGGACCAGCTCGGTGTCCCCCATGCGGCGTATTTGACGCTGCCGCTGCAAAGCGAAGTGGCGCCGGCGCTGCCGTTTGAATTTCCAGTCGTCGTCAAAGTTTGCTCGGCGGCTATTCCGCACAAGACAGAAGTTGGCGGTGTGCTGCTGAATATCCGTGACACGGCCAGCTTGAGCGCTGCTTTGGCGACCTTGCGCGGCAACCTCGCAGAGCGCGCGCCCGGCGTGCCGGCTGAGCTGGCCTTGGTCCAGCCGATGCGACTGGGCTTGGCGGAAGTGCTGGTGGGTTACCGCATTGACCCGGATGCGGGGCCACTCATCATGCTGGCGGCGGGCGGCATTTGGACTGATTTGCTGCGCGACCGCAGCATCCGCTTGGCGCCTGTCAGCGTGGCCACGGCTGAGGAGATGATCAGCGAAGTGCGCGCGCTGAAAATACTCACCGGCCTGCGTGGCAAGCCGCGGGGCGATTTGAAAGCGCTGGCCGAAGCCATCAGCGCGCTGTCGCAGCTGGCGATTCAGCCCGAGCACGGCGTGCTGGAGGCCGAAGTCAACCCGCTGATGATCATGGGCGAAGGCCAAGGCGTGCTGGCGGTGGATGCGCTGATTCTCAAGCGCTGAAGCTGGGTTAAGTCGGGGCGCTGGCATGCACGCGGCGCTTTGTTGGGTACAATCTGGCCTCTCCTGAGGAGCGTTGCAACCCACACCCGTGGTCTAGGCTCAGGACTTTCTTTTGCAACCACGCTCACCCGCATGTGCTTTTCAGGCCGGGTGAGTTTTTAAATTCTCCCGACCTGTCCGCGCCATGCTTGTGGCTATTTTGCCCAGCTTGCCCTGCTTTGGAGAATTTCAATGAACGCCGTCGTCAAACCCATCCACAACCAAGATTACGCCATCGCTGACCTGTCGCTCGCCGACTGGGGTCGCAAAGAGCTGAAGATCGCCGAAACCGAAATGCCTGGCCTGATGGCCATCCGCAAGGAATTCGCCTCGGCCCAGCCGCTCAAGGGCGCGCGCGTCACCGGCTCGCTGCACATGACGATCCAGACCGGCGTGCTGGTCGAAACCCTGCAAGCTCTGGGCGCTGACGTGCGCTGGGCCAGCTGCAACATTTACTCCACCCAAGACCATGCGGCTGCCGCTTTGGTGGTCAAAGGCACGCCGGTGTTTGCCTACAAGGGCGAAAACCTCGACGACTACTGGGATTACACCCACCGCATTTTTGAATTCACGGGCGCCAAAGGCACGCCTGAAGAAGGTCCGAACATGATTCTGGACGACGGCGGCGATGCCACCTTGTTGATGCACCTCGGCACCAAGGCCGAGACCGATGTCTCGGTGTTGGCGAGCCCAGGCAGCGAAGAAGAAATTTGCCTGTTCAACGCCATCAAGAAGCAGCTCGCAAAAGACGCCACTTGGTACAGCCGCCGCCTGAAAAACATCATCGGCGTGACCGAAGAAACCACCACTGGCGTGCTGCGCCTGAACGAAATGTCGGTCAAGGGCACGCTCGCCCTGCGCGCAATCAATGTCAATGACTCTGTCACCAAGTCCAAGTTCGACAACCTCTACGGTTGCCGCGAGTCGCTGGTCGACGCCATCAAGCGCGCCACCGACGTGATGATCGCCGGCAAGGTCGCGGTTGTTGCTGGTTACGGCGACGTCGGCAAGGGCTCGGCCCAAGCCCTGCGCGCCTTGAGTGCCCAAGTCTGGGTGACCGAGATCGACCCGATCAACGCCCTGCAAGCCGCGATGGAAGGTTACAAAGTGGTGACCATGGAATACGCTGCTGACAAGGCAGATATTTTCGTCTCCGCCACCGGCAACAAAAACGTCATCACCTACAAGCACATGGAGGCCATGAAAGACCAGGCCATCGTTTGCAACATCGGTCACTTCGACAACGAGATCGATGTCGTGTCGCTCGAAAAATGCGAGTGGGAAGAGATCAAGCCGCAAGTCGATCACGTGATCTTCCCGGACGGCAAACGCATCATCTTGTTGGCCAAAGGTCGCCTCGTCAACCTCGGTTGCGGCACCGGTCACCCAAGCTTTGTGATGTCGTCCAGCTTTGCCAACCAGACCATCGCGCAGATCGAGCTGTTCACCAAGCCGGGCGACTACGAAGTGGGCAAGGTTTACGTCTTGCCGAAACACCTCGACGAAAAAGTTGCACGCTTGCACCTGATGAAAGTCGGCGCTATGTTGTCTGAACTCAGCGAAGAGCAAGCGGCTTACATCGGCGTCTCGAAAGCCGGTCCTTACAAAGCCGACACTTACCGCTATTGATAAACGCGCGTCAAGCGCACCAACTCTGTCTGCCTTATGCGCGCTGATCTGTTTCTCGTCGACCGTGGTCTTGCCACGACCCGTTCCCAGGCCCAGCGCCTGATCGCTTCGGGCGTGCAATGGCGCGCCGACGAGGACTCGGCTTGGCGCAAAGTCGCCAAGAACGGCGATGAAATCCCAGAAGGCGCAGAGTTGGTCGTGCCCGACACGACAGAAGCCAAGTACATCTCGCGTGGCGGGCTCAAGCTCGAAGGCGCGCTGAAAAAAGCCGGTCTCAATGTGACCGGCTGGCGTTGCTTGGATGTCGGCCAGTCCACCGGCGGCTTCACCGACTGCTTGCTGCAGAACGGTGCGGCGCAGGTGGTCGGCGTCGATGTGGGCCACGGTCAGTTGCACCCCACTTTGCGAGCAGATGCGCGCGTGGTGTGCATCGAAGGTGTTAACGCACGCTCGCTGACGGCGGACGATTTGGTTGAGCACCACAGCCGCGCCTTGACGCTCAAGCTAGATGCTGCAGAAGCCGAGGGCACGCTGCAAGACCATCCGGAATTGTTGGCGGCGCTGGACGTTGACTTCGATCCGGTGTTTGACTTCCTCACCGGTGATTTGTCCTTCATTTCGCTCACGCTGGTCTTGCCGGCGGTGGTGCGCTTGCTCAAGCCGGGCGGCGACTTGCTGATGCTGGTCAAACCGCAGTTTGAATTGCAGCCAGGTCAAATTGGCAAGGGCGGCATTGTGCGCGACCCGATTCACTTTGCCTTTGTGGAACAGCGGCTGCGCGACTGTTGCGCCGAACTCGGCTTGGAGGTGTTGGCTTGGATCGACTCGCCGATTGACGGCGGCGACGGCAACCGTGAATTTTTCATCCAAGCCCGCAAAGGCTTGGTGGCGCTGGGTGAAGACAAGCCCTTGCCGGCGGCACCGGTGCGTCAAGCGGCCAAGCGCGTGCCGCGCAGTTCGACCCGCAGCTTGTTAGATGCCATGGATGAAGACGGTGAAGCCGCACATGCGGGTCAGCCGGGACCTGCGCGCAGCAAGAAGCGCGAGAAGAAAAATCTCGCTGATTAAAGTTATCGACGAATGCCAGAGTGAGACCCATGACACTTCCGATCAGTTTCGAATTTTTCCCGACCAAGACGCCTGAAGGTGCGGCCAAGCTGCGCGTCACGCGTCAGCAGTTGTACGCGCTCAAGCCGGAGTTTTGCTCAGTCACTTTTGGCGCTGGCGGCTCCACCCAAGAAGGCACGTTTGCCGCAGTCAAAGAAATCTTGGCTGAAGGCTTTGAAGCGGCTTCGCACTTTTCATGCATAGGCGCGACCAAGGCGACCGTGCGCGAACAACTGGCCCAGTTGCAAGCCATGGGCGTGAAGCGTCTGGTGGCCTTGCGCGGCGACTTGCCGAGCGGTTTCGGTATGGGCGGCGAGTTCCATTACGCCAGCGACTTGGTGGCCTTTATCCGCGCTGAGACGGGTGACGCTTTTCACATTGAAGTGGCGGCTTACCCAGAGATTCATCCGCAGGCGAAATCCGCTGAGGCTGACTTGCAAGCCTTTGCTGCCAAGGTCAAGGCCGGCGCGAATGCGGCCATCACGCAGTATTTTTTCAACACCGACGCTTACTTTCGGTTTGTTGATGACGCGTACAAACTGGGTGTTGATGTGCCGGTCGTGCCGGGCATCATGCCGATCACCAGTTCAACGCAACTGATGCGTTTTTCAGACGCCTGCGGCGCTGAAATCCCACGTTGGATTCGGCTGCGCCTGCAAGGCTACGGCGACGATGTGGAGTCCATCAAGGCCTTTGGTCTGGACGTCATCACCGACCTCTGCGACCAACTGCACATGGCCGGTGTAC
>JBEDKR010000128.1:0-6155 GCA_041172005.1 Pseudomonadota bacterium | reverse complement strand
AAAAGATGGTGGTGCCGAGTGTGTTGATGCAGGGTTTACCCCATGCGGCAGACGCATTGCCAGCACTTCAATTTGATCCTGCCAAGCTGCTTGAAATTCAGCAGGCCTACATCAAAGAAGCCAGCACATTGTGGAACAAGGGCCTCTCGCCAGAGGCTGGTCCAGCCACTGCGTCAGCAGACAGACGCTTCGCCGCCGAAGCTTGGCACAGCAATCCGTTGGCGCACTTTTCTGCTTCGTCTTACATGCTCAATTCGCAGGCCTTGATGGGCATGGCTGAAGCAGTCGAGGGCGACGAGAAAACCAAAGCCCGCGTGCGTTTTGCTGTTGAGCAATGGCTGGCCGCAGCGGCCCCCAGCAATTTCTTAGCGCTCAATGCGGATGCGCAGAAAAAAGCCATTGAAACCAAAGGCGAAAGTATTGCCCAAGGACTGCAAAACCTGATGCATGACATGCGTCAGGGCCACGTCTCCATGACCGATGAAAGCATTTTCGAAGTCGGCAAAAATGTCGCTACCACCGAAGGTTCTGTTGTCTTTGAGAATGCCTATTTTCAGTTGCTGGAGTACAAGCCTCTGACGGCCAAGGTCTATGAAAAACCTTTCCTGTTGGTGCCGCCTTGCATCAACAAGTTTTACATTTTGGACCTGCAGCCAGCGAACTCATTGATTCGCTACGCCGTTGAGCAAGGCCACCGCACGTTTGTCGTCAGCTGGCGCAACCCTGACGAGTCGATGCAGGACAAGACTTGGGACGACTACATAGAGAACGCGGCGATTGAGGCCATCCAGGTGACGCGCGAGATCACAGGCGCCAAGACTATCAACGCACTCGGCTTTTGCGTCGGCGGAACTATTCTGGCGACAGCGCTGGCGGTGCTGGCGGCGCGCGGCGAAAAGCCGGTTTCCAGCGTGACGTTCTTGACGTCTTTGCTGGATTTTTCGGACACCGGAATTCTGGATATTTTCATCGACGAGACAGCCGTCAAATTTCGCGAAATGCAGATGGGGCAGGGCGGTTTGCTAAAGGGCCAAGACTTGGCCTCGACCTTCAGCTTTTTACGGCCCAACGACTTGGTCTGGAATTACGTGGTGGGCAATTACCTCAAGGGTGAAACGCCGCCACCGTTTGACTTGCTCTACTGGAACAGTGACTCGACCAACTTGCCAGGGCCGTTTTACGCTTGGTACCTGCGCAACACTTATTTCGAAAACAACTTGGTCAAGCCAGGCAAACTGAATGTTTGTGGTCAACCCGTTGATTTGTCTAAGCTCGACATGCCGGCCTATATTTACGGCTCGCGTGAAGACCATATTGTCCCGATTCAGGGCGCTTACGCATCTACTCAGGTACTCAAAGGCCCTAAGCGTTTTGTCATGGGCGCATCCGGTCATATTGCTGGCGTGATCAATCCGCCTGCTAAAAAGAAGCGCTCGTATTGGACCAGTGACAAGCTGACGCCCACCCATGACACATGGCTGGCCGGTGCAACTGAGCACCCCGGCAGTTGGTGGTCAGATTGGTCGGCTTGGCTCAAGCGTCAAGCTGGCAAGCAAATTGCTGCACCCAAGACCTACGGCAGCCGTAAATACAAAGCCATCGAGCCAGCGCCTGGCCGTTACGTCAAGGTCAAAGCCTGACCGGCTTGCCTTCCCCCTTATTTGCTACCCACTATCAACTAGAAGAAAGAGACAAAAAATGGAAGACATCGTTATCGTTTCAGCGGCTCGTACTGCCGTTGGAAAATTTGGCGGTTCGCTGGCCAAAACCCCAGCCACCGAGCTGGGTGCTGCAGTTATCAAAGCCTTGATTGAGCGTTCTGGACTGCCAGCCGATCTCGTCGGTGAAGTCATCATGGGCCAAGTGTTGGCAGCGGGCGTGGGGCAAAACCCAGCGCGTCAGTCGGTGCTCAAGTCTGGCCTGCCACACGCTATTCCGGGCCTCACCATCAACGCTGTTTGCGGCTCTGGCCTGAAAGCCGTGATGTTGGCCGCGCAGTCCGTAGCCACCGGCGACAGCGAGATCGTCATTGCCGGCGGTCAAGAAAACATGAGTGCCTCACCGCACGTGCTGAATGGCTCACGCGACGGTCAGCGGATGGGCGACTGGAAGATGACAGACACCATGATCGTCGACGGCCTGTGGGACGTTTACAACCAGTACCACATGGGCATCACGGCTGAAAATGTCGCCAAGAAATATGGCATTGATCGCGCCATGCAAGACGCACTCGCGCTGTCCAGCCAGACCAAGGCCGCAGCGGCCCAAGATGCCGGCAAGTTCAAAGATGAGATCGTGCCGTTTTCGATTGCCCAGAAAAAGGGTGATCCGATCATTTTTTCAGCTGACGAATTCATCAACCGCAAAACCAACGCCGACGGCTTGGCGGGTTTGCGTCCGGCCTTCGACAAGGCCGGCAGTGTGACCGCCGGCAACGCATCAGGCATCAACGACGGTGCCGCCGCGGTGATGGTCATGACCGCCAAAAAAGCGGCCTCGTTGGGGTTGAAACCGCTGGCGCGCATTGCCAGCTACGCCACCAGTGGTCTCGACCCGGCCTTCATGGGCATGGGTCCGGTGCCGGCATCGACCAAAGCGCTGCAACGCGCCGGCTGGAACGCGCAAGACTTGGACTTGCTTGAAATCAACGAGGCCTTTGCAGCCCAGGCTTGCGCCGTCAACAAAGAGATGGGTTGGGACACCAGCAAGATCAATGTCAATGGTGGCGCGATCGCGATTGGTCACCCGATCGGTGCGTCCGGTTGCCGTATTTTGGTGACGCTGCTGCATGAGATGGTGCGTCGCGATGCCAAAAAAGGGATTGCCAGCCTGTGCATTGGCGGTGGAATGGGTGTTGCGCTGACACTGGAGCGTTAAATTTAGAGTAATACTCTCGGCGGAGACAAATTCAAAGTACCAACCGCTATAGAAATATAGCCATCAGGTTGGACTCGGGATGTGATGACCATAATTTTTAACAAGAACCGAAAGAGCAGAACATGACACAAAAAGTAGCTTACGTCACAGGCGGTATGGGTGGTATCGGAACCGCTATTTGCCAGCGTCTCGACAAAGACGGATTTAAAGTCGTTGCTGGTTGCGGCCCGACGCGGGACGCAGCCAAATGGCTGGCTGAGCAAAAAGCGCTCGGCCATACCTTCTACGCATCCGTCGGCAACGTCGGTGACTGGGAGTCCACCGTTGCGGCTTTTGACAAAGTCAAAGCCGACCACGGGCCGGTCAGTGTTCTGGTCAACAACGCCGGCATCACGCGCGACGGTCAGTTTCGCAAGATGAGCAAGGCCGACTGGGATGCTGTGATTTCGACCAACCTGGACAGCATGTTCAATGTGACCAAGCAGGTCATTGAAGGCATGATTGAAGCGGGCTTTGGGCGCGTCATCAACATCTCTTCAGTCAACGGTCAAAAAGGTCAGTTTGGGCAAGTCAACTACTCGACAGCCAAGGCCGGTCTGCACGGTTTCACCATGGCGCTGGCGCAAGAAGTGGCCAGCAAAGGTGTGACCGTCAACACCGTCAGCCCCGGTTACATCGGGACCGACATGGTCAAGGCGATCCGGCCTGACGTGCTCGAAAAAATCGTCTCCGGCGTGCCTGCCAAACGGCTCGGCAAACCTGAAGAAATCGCTTCGATCATTTCTTGGATTGCCTCGGACGAAGGTGGTTACGCCACCGGTGCAGACTTTTCGCTCAACGGCGGTTTGCACATGGGCTAAAGCTGCTTCGGCTGAACGGGCTCAGGGCAGTTCCCGGAGATTCGCAGCTGGCTGCGACATCACCCGTGCCACTGAGCTCAGCTCGTCGATGAGGGCTTGAGAAAAATAGCTGTTCGGCGAGTCAGGTTCTAGCGCTACAAATACCATGTTGCCTAGAGCCTGGTTCAGCGGAACGTAATAGCTGCCGGCGGGGGCATCCACGACGCCGCGCAGCAGCTCAACAGGGGCTGTTGCCGCTAAGTTCAGAGTACCTGCGACGGGCACTGCGGCTTGATAAATATCACCCAGCAAGGCCGCAACATCTTTGACCTGCATCACTTGGATGCCATGCAAACGCAGCCTTTCGACGGCTTGAGTTGCGTTGGCTTTTAGCCAGTAGCCACACGGGCTGACCCGTGTTCTGACAGTGCGCAGAAGGTGTACTGACTGAGTTTCAATTGTCACGGGTTTGTCAGCACCACTGTTTGCGTCTAGCAGCTGCAGTGTGCGGCGTGTGGGTGTCGCCTGTGCCTCCATGACGCGGTCTTTTTGGCATGCTTGGTCGATGACTTCAAGGTCCAAATAGGGCTTGAGTTGAGCCAGTTCTGAAGCGCGCTCTGCAGTACTTTTCAGCACGCTGGTGATGGCTGTCACTTGCGTGTGCACTCGGCGTTGACTGTGAGCTCGCTTGAGGCCGACACCGCGACTCGCCACGGTCAAGCTGATGTGGTTTTTCAAGGCATTCGCATTGACGCTGTTGTTTGGCTGCAGGTTGGCCCAAGCGATGGTTTTCGCTTTCTTGGCAGTGGAGATGCTGTACGGCCATTCGCTGCTCAAGCCTTGGATCGTGAGCGCGCTGACAAGCGGCTGCAAAAACCACTCGTCAGCCGCCTTGGTGAGAAACTCCGGCAGATTGGGCGTAGTCGCATAAGAGACCCAGGCATCGGCTTTCGGGAGTCCGCTTGATGCGTCAACAAAGTCACCCACGGCAGGATATTCCTGTGCGTCAAGCACGACTGTTGGTTGGTAGTCGCGCGCCAACTTGGCGATAGCTTGTGCTTCAGGGGTTTCGAGCACGAGATGGTCAAGCGCCATGTCAAAACCATTGTTGGTGAGGTGTGCGGCCTTCGCAGCCCCATCCGGGTTCGCACGCGGCACGATCAGCACATTGATACGGCTCAGCAATGGCCGAAGCTCGCCTTGCGTCAGTTCACGTGCGACCACCAGCAAGGCCTCGGCGCTGGCAGGTGCATCTCCGTGTTGCTGGGCCAGCAGCATCACGGTGGGGCGACCAGTGGCTTTCAATGATGCCGCGTCAGTTCCTGCGCCCCTAGTCAAGACCAAGGCTTCGATAGGAAGTCCTTCTTGCGAGCGGCCGATTGTCAGCACGGCGGCTTGTCCGCTGGCTGTCCGCTCAGCTTGGCGGGCCTGTTCGTGCAACCAAGCCGTCAGTTCAGCTTGGCTGGTCCATGTCGATCGACCCCGGCTCAAGCCGGGCGTGTCGTACACACGGTCGGGCGCGGGAAAGCGTGCGGCTACAGCTGAAGAGTAGGGCCTCGATTCAGCTGTAGGTGCAGGCGTCACGCTGGCGGCACCCATGACCGGCACTGGACTGAGCGTCGCAAGTTGCGCCGTAACAGACTTGGTCTGGACATCCCCCGCCCGATCGATCGCAAGCTCACGCACAGGAGAGGGCCACGGTGCCAAGTCGATACTCGTACAGCCAGCCAGCAGCATCAATGAAGCGAGGCCGGCGCGCCGTAAAAAGGGCCATGGGCCAGGTGTCTTCAATGTCATTGCGGACCAGTTTAGTCTGATGAGTCAGGCTCAGCAAAGCCCATCTGTAAGACCGCGCTGACATGAAGCGCATGGTTTGGCTGATACCTCATCAGCAAAACATCGGTCACTATTGATCATCGTTACAAAAAACGCTTTAACTCTTCTTTCTGTGGGTCTTTTTATATTTTGAGCCTCTTTAATTTTTCTGCTTGGTTCTACGCACATCGAATGTCGATGGGGATCGTCTTGTATTGCATCGTGGTCGTGCTGTTGTTCAGTGCGGTGGTGCAGATTTCGACGGGCATGCCTTTCACCAGCTTCAGGCATGTGTTGCAAAGCGCGTTGAACGCTTTCAATATTTGAAAGGGAAAATGATGTTTTTACTCAAATTACTTCCCAGCCCGGATGTTCCAACAGGCCCTAAAGAACCCTCTGAGTCGCGCAATGCGGCTCGGAAAAAAGAGCGCTCGAACCCTCGCTTTGCATAATGGCATCCACGATCTCAGTCCTGCGGTCAGATTACGATGACCTGCGGGCAAGGCTGGAAACTTTGTTAGCCCAGCCTGAGAAAGACATGGCGGAGGTAGACCATTTGGTTGACGCGCTTGAACGCGTTCAGCTCGACATCAAGGCTGAGCTGGGCATTCAAGGCAATAATCC
>JBEDKR010000127.1:0-6219 GCA_041172005.1 Pseudomonadota bacterium | reverse complement strand
GGTCTTGTTGATTGGCTTGACCACTTTGCTCGGTTGGCTGGCGATGGGCGAGCCGCTGGAGGTGGCGCTGATTCGCGCGGTGGCGGTGCTGGTGATTGCTTGTCCTTGCGCCTTGGGCTTGGCCACGCCTGTGGCCATCATGGCTGGGACTGGCGTGGCGGCGCGTGCGGGCATTTTGATCAAGGACGCGCAGGCGCTTGAGTTGGCGCACCGCGCCGACACCGTGGCGTTTGACAAGACAGGAACCTTGACTGTGGGGCAGCCACGTTTGGTGGCGTTTGTGGCCGTGGGCGATGCTGAAGAGTCAGCTCAGTTGCGCGCAGCGGCCAGCTTGCAAAGTGGCAGCGAACATCCACTCGCGCGCGCCGTCGTGAACGCTGCCAAAGAGCGCGGGCTGGACGTGCTGGCGCCGGACGATGTGCGTGCTGTCGCCGGCCGTGGAACTGAAGGCCGCGTTGCTGGTGCTGAGTTTCTGATTGGCAGCCTGCGCTGGGTTGAAGAGCTGGGTGTCAGCTTGGGTGAGCTGGCGCCGCAAGCCGAGCGCTTGCAAAAAGAAGGCGCGACCTTGTCGGCCTTGCTTCAGCGCACGCCTCAAGGGTTGGCGTTGCGCGCATTGATGGGCTTTGCGGATGAACCCAAGCCGGGCGCTCGCGAAGCCTTGGCGTCCCTGCGCGCTCGCGGACTGCGCATCATCATGATCTCCGGCGACAACCGTGGTGCGGCACTGGCCATGGGCGCAAGGCTGGGTCTCAGTGCTGACGAAGTGATGGCGGAGGTCTTGCCTGGAGAGAAAGCGGCCAAGGTCGCAGAGCTGAAGCTAGGGGGGGAAGGTTTCCACGCAGGGCAGCGCAGTACGCGAAGCGACAAGCGTGGGGGCCATGTTGTGGTGATGGTCGGTGACGGCGTCAACGACGCACCTGCTTTGGCTGCGGCTGATATCGGCATGGCGATGGGCACCGGCACGGACGTGGCGATGCACGCGGCCGGCGTGACGCTGATGCGCGGCGATGTCTCGTTGGTCGAAGGGGCGCTGGATATTTCGCACCGTACCGTGATGAAAATCCGACAAAACTTGTTCTGGGCGTTTGCCTATAACGTGGCCGGCATTCCGCTGGCGGCGTTCGGCTACTTGAACCCGGTGCTGGCCGGCGCGGCCATGGCGCTGTCAAGTGTCAGCGTCATGGCCAATGCCTTGCTGCTCAAGCGTTGGCGGCTTAAGCAGGTGCAGCGGCGTTCAGGCGAGGCCGATCAGGCCAGCGCTGGATAGTCCGTGTAGCCTTTGACGCCACCACCGTAAAAGGTGGTTTGGTCTGGCGTGTTCATCGCTGCGTCTTCACGCAGGCGGCGCACGAGGTCTGGGTTGGCGATGAACGGCCGGCCAAACGCGACCAGATCTGCGCCGTCGGCAACCGCTTTTTCAGCCAAGGCTTTGTCGTAACCGTTGTTGACCATCCAAGCACCTTTGCCACCAGCCATGCGGTAAGCGCGCTTGAGCGCGGCGTAATCAAACGGACGATCCGACAGTTCGCGCGGACCACCCGTTGAACCCTCAATCACGTGGATATAAGCTAAGTTGAGTGATGCCAGTTGACGCACCACGTACTCGAACAGCGGCTGCGGATCAGTGTCGTGCACATCGCCAGCCGGTGTCACTGGTGACAAGCGAATGCCGGTACGGCCGCCACCAATCGCGTCGGTCACTGCTCGCACGATTTCGAGCGTCAGACGAGCACGGTTCTCAATGCTGCCGCCGTAATCGTCGGTGCGCAGGTTGCTGCCATTTTTCAAAAACTGGTCTAGCAAATAGCCGTTGGCTGCATGGATTTCGACGCCGTCAAAGCCCGCGGTTTCAACGGCGTTGCGGGCGGCAGCTTGGAAGGTGTGCACCAGACCTGGCAGTTCCTCGGCGCTGAGCGCGCGCGGCTCGGAGGTGTCTACAAATGTCGGCACGCCGTCTTTGATGAGCACGGTTTTGGCCTTGGCGGTTATCGCCGATGGTGCGACGGGTGCGCCGTTCTCAGGCTGCAAGTCGGTGTGTGAAATACGACCAACGTGCCAGAGTTGCACAATTATTTTGCCGCCGGCTTTGTGCACGCTGTCGGTGATTTTTTTCCAGCCATCGAGTTGTTCGGTGCCATACAGACCCGGCACATCGGAATAGCCTTGACCTTGCTGGCTGATGGCGGTGGCTTCAGAGATCAGCAGACCGGCGCTGGCGCGCTGTGTGTAGTACTCGATCATGAGCGGTGTGGGTGTCGCGTCAGGCGCACGGTTGCGCGTTAGCGGCGCCATCACGATGCGGTTTTCGAGGTGTATGTCGCCGACTTGGATGGGCGTAAAAAGTGAGTTCATGAAAGAGCCTTGTTATTGTTTAGGGAGGATTGAAAAGAGAAAGTGGGCACGAGAAATCCGTACCACTCACTCCATCGATGCTAGCGTTTTCTGGAAAGGCCTGCTTGTCACAGGACAGCTTTGCACGCTTATCGGACTGGTCCTACAAGCCTTGAGGCGTGGCCCTGATTCGCATGTGTCGGAGCATCCTTTAACCTTTGTCCATTGATTGAGTTGGAAGTCTTTCTGCTCATCGCAGTGCTTCTTTTCTTGACGATTCAAGACCCGGGTCACACTCTTTTTTTAGCATCTCACACCCTTCGTCATCATGTTCAATACGGTCATTCGTGATCCAGTTTTGAAGGCTTGGAAATAACATGGCCGTTCAACAACTTATGCATCTCGCCCCGCCATCCCTCTTCAGTTCGCATCTTCGTCAAGCCGACCGTATGCAAGAGGCTCATCAACGTCGACGCGTCAGTCTGCAGGCCAGTCTTGCGGAGATGATGCTGGTCAACAGGCTTCGTGCCCGCACGCGCAGTGACCTTGCGCTTGATACGTTGCAGCGTGGTGCAGCGATCATTGAGCTGACGGCCAAGCACTGGTTTGCGGATGGTGTTGCCACCAGCGATAGTGGCTTGAAAAATCGTGCGTTACCCGCACCGGTTTAACCCCTCTCGGCAAATCTCATTTTCAATTCTGGCTCTTGAAAAGAGGAATGATGATCAAGCCATTTTTAAATTTCATTGAACAGTTTTCGCTGGCGCATCGCTATTACGGTGGCATGGCCAGCATCATTGCCTTGCACCGAGTGGCTGACGCCGATCCGTCCAAGCTGTCGGTTAATGAAGAGATGAAACTTAGCCCTGCTGTGCTGGAAAACATGATCCTTGGCTTAAAGGCCAGAGGCTATCAGTTCATCAGCACTGACGCGCTTTGGCGTCATTTGGTGGCGGGTCGACCGGTAGAAAAAGCAGTGGTCTTTACGCTGGATGACGGTTACGTGGACAACTACACCCATGCCTTGCCCTTGTTTAAAAAACACGCTGTTCCGTTCACCGTTTATGTGACCTCATCGTTTCCCGATCAAACCGCCAAGATGTGGTGGTTTGCGCTTGAAGATATTCTCTTGTCGAGTGACGAGATTCGTTTGTCTAACGGGCTGGTTTTTGACGCCTCAACGCAGCAGGGCAAGGTCGATACTTTCTTGGCCATCCGGCGCTTGATCGTCAATCCGCCGCCGCAAGGTCCGCTGGCTTGTGTGTCGGAGCTTTTCGTCGAGCATGCGGTCGATTGGCTCGCTTGCTGCCGGCAACATGCTTTGAGCTGGGAGCAGGTCAGGGCTTTGTCAGAAGAGCCGCTGGTCACCATTGGCGGTCATACGGTGAGTCATGCCAGCTTGGCCCAGCTGACAGAGACGGCGTTGGTGCGTGATGTGATGGGCGCGCATGAGCGTATCACGGCTGCCACCGGTAAGCCGGTTGAGCATTTTGCCTACCCTTTTGGCGGTCGCCATGAAGCGCGTCCGCGGGAATTTTCTTTGCTGAAAGGTTTGGGCATGAAAACCGCAGTGACCACGCGTCGCGGCAATATCTTTCCGGCGCACCAAGATCATTTGACGGCTTTGCCGCGCATCAGCTTTGACAACTCAGTCGGTCTGAGCATCTTGGGTCGCCCGACATTTCCGCGTTTGATGACCGCTTGAGCAAGGTTTAGATTTGGGGGCAACTTGGCACCCCCGGGGCTTCACATGCGCTCAAAAATGGCTGCAATCCCTTGGCCACCACCGATGCACATTGTCACCAAGGCGTAGCGGCCTTTGATGCGTTGCAACTCGTACAAAGCCTTGACCGTGATCAGTGCACCGGTGGCGCCGATCGGGTGGCCCAGCGAGATGCCTGAGCCGTTCGGATTCACCTTTGCGGGGTCTAAGCCTAGGTCGCGTGTGACGGCGCAGGCTTGGGCTGCAAATGCTTCGTTGGCTTCGATGACGTCTAAGTCTTTGATTGTCAGGCCTGCTTTTTTGAGCGCCAGTTGTGTGGCGGGTACGGGGCCAATGCCCATGTATTTGGGGTCGACGCCAGCGTGCGCGTAGGCCACCAAGCGGGCCAGCGGTTGGATGCCACGGGCCTTGGCCGTTCCGGCCTCCATCATCACCAGCGCTGCGGCGGCGTCGTTGATACCTGAGGCGTTGCCGGCCGTCACCGTGCCATTTTCTTTGATGAAGACGGGTTTGAGTTTGGCCATGTCGGCCAGTGTGCAGTTCGGGCGGAAGTGCTCGTCGGTGTCGTAGGCTGTATCGCCTTTGCGGCTTTTCAGTATGACCGGAATGATCTGCTCTTTGAATCGGCCGCCTTCGATGGCGCGCTGGGCGCGGTTATGACTTTCAACCGCGATGGCATCTTGGTCGTCGCGCGTGATGCCCCATTTGGCGGCGATGTTTTCGGCTGTGACGCCCATGTGTATGGTGTGGAACGGGTCGTGCAGGGCGCCGACCATCATGTCGATCATCTTGGTGTCGCCCATGCGCGCACCAAAGCGCGTGGCTAAGCTAACGTACGGCGCGCGGCTCATGTTTTCGGCACCGCCGCCAATGGCGATATCTGTGTCGCCCAGCAAGATGCTCTGGCTGGCCGAGATGATGGCCTGCAGGCCCGAGCCGCACAAGCGGTTGACGTTGAAGGCGGGCGTGCCTTCGGCGCAGCCACCGTTGATGGCAGCAACGCGCGATAAATACATGTCCTTGGCTTCTGTGTTGACGACATGGCCGAAGACTACATGGCCCACGTCTTTGCCTTCGACGCCTGCGCGCGACAGTGACTCGCGCACAACCAGTGCCGCAAGCTCCGTAGGGGGGGTGTCCTTCAAGCTTCCGCCAAAAGTACCGATGGCGGTGCGCACACCGCTGGCAATCACAACTTCACGACTCATTCTTGTCTCCTGTGGTTTTTAAATAGTCAGTCGCCAAATATTACGCCTCTTGACTACAGGAGCCTGACAGCGCGGCCTCAACTGACTGAAGGCCAAGGGCTGAGGTTAAAATGTACAAATTGAATATTTTGTACAAATACGATGATTGAGCCATGCAAACTATCCCTTTGAGCGAATTCCGTGCGAATGCCTCAGCCATGATCGATTTGGTCGAGCGTGGCGAGAGCGTGCGCATCTTGCGGCACGGCAAACCCGTCGCTGAACTGGTGCCGGTGACCAGCGATGCAAAGCCTCGTGTGCCCAGCTGGAAACGGGTGATCGAGCCGCTGCACATCGTCAGGTCCGACGGTAAAACGGGTGCTCAGCTCATCGTTGAAGAGCGCGAGGCCGGTTGGTGATGCGCATCCTGATGGACACCTCGGCGCTCTACAAGCGCTACAACGATGAGCCCGGACGGGCTCAGGTGATGGCTGCCGGCGAGCGGGCCAGTGAGCTGGTGGTGGCGGCCCATTGCAAGACCGAGATTGCCTCTGCCCTCAACTGCCAGCGCCATGACGGGTTGGTGAGTGCCGACGACTACGCCCGCATCATGCGTATCGTGCAAGACGACTTTGCCGACTTCACGCTGGTGGCGTTGGATGGACGGGTTGAGGCGCACGCCGCCCAAGCCATGCAAAACAGCCGGCTGCGCGCCACCGGTGCGCTGCACATTGGCGCCGCTCGCGCGGCACATGTTGACCTTTTTGTGACCGCCGACAGCCGGCAGGCGCAAGCCGCCCAAGCGCTAGGCCTGAAAACCGAACTGATAGAGGTTTGATGTATGTTTTACCCTGAAGAATTTGACGTGATCGTTGTCGGTGGCGGCCATGCCGGGACCGAAGCTGCGCTGGCCTCGGCTCGCATGGGCTGCAAGACTTTGCTGCTCAGCCACAACATCGAAACCCTCGGCCAGATGAG
>JBEDKR010000126.1:0-6236 GCA_041172005.1 Pseudomonadota bacterium | reverse complement strand
CCCACATTGACCGACCATGGCCGGGTGATGCTGGGCAAGGTGCAAGAGATTTTGGCGGCCAGCGACCGCCTCGATTTATCTGCCAGTCAGCTCGGCGGTGGGCTGGAGGCCAAGCTCAGCGTGGTTTGGTCTGACACCTACCAGTCCGATGGTTTTGAGGGCATGCTGACCGCCTTCGAGCAACACTTTCCTGACTTGGAGTTCGAGTGCCTGATTGCCGAACACGGCGATCTCGTGGCGCTGGTGCAGAGCGGGCGTGCGCACATCGGTGTGGTCGGTGCGCAGGTCACCTACCCGTCTGACATTGGCTCGGCCACCATCGCCGAGCAGTCTGAGATCACGCTCTTTGTGGCTGCCAACCATGCGCTGGCTGGCATGCAGGACGTCACGCCCGAGGTGCTGGCCAATTTTCGAGAACTCCGCCTCGACACCTATCAGGGTCGGGCTGACCGGCTCATGCCTGCGGCGCGGCGGTCATGGTCAGCGTCCAGTTATCTGATGTTGCTGGAGATGGCGGTGCTGGGTTTTGGCTGGGCCGCGATTCCGCGCTGGATGGTCACGCGTTTTGCGGTTGGCACGCTGCACGAGCTTGACGCACGCGGCTGGCCGCAACGCGTGCCGGTAGACGCCGTCTGGTCGCGTCAACGGCCGCTGGGTCGGGCTGGCACTTGGTTGCTGCAGGAAATGCTGGCTAAGCCGAACCCGGCTGCCGCTGAACCTCGCTGAGCAGCCATTGTCTGAAGCTGTTCAGCGGTTTCAGGTGGCTGCGAGATTCGGGGTAACACAGGTAGTAGCCCATCTCGTCCCTGTAGCCATCGTCCAGCGGGGTTGAGACCAGCCCGGCCGCGATGTCATCTTGAACCAAACAATGCGGCACCAGTGCCAGACCCATGCCAGCACGGACTGCGCGGATCAGGCTGTGGTACTGGTCCAGCTGCGGCCCCATCAACGTGTTGACGCCGCTGACTCCGTGCGCTGTGCACCAGTGCGCCCAAGCGTGCGGAACACTCACATGCTGCAGCAGCGTGAAGCCAGCGATGTCTTGGGCTTGGCGCAACATTGGTAGCGTCGGTTGTGCCGGTAGCTCAGGCGGCGCAATCAACACGACTTCACGGCCCGTCAGGTAGTCCGCCTTGGCGCCGGGCCAACTGCCGTTGCCGAACAGAATGGCGCAGTCTAGGTCTTCGCGCTGAAAGTCATAGCCCTGTGCGTAGGGCACATAGTGCAGTTCAATGTGCGGATGCTGGCGCTGAAATTCGGGCAGGCGTGGAATCAGCCATTTGGCGCCAAAGGTGGGCAGGGTGGAGAGGTGCAGGGTGCCGCCGCCGTCGCCGCTGGTGATCAGTTCCAGCGTCGCGGCCTCAAGCTGCGTCAGCACTTGCCGAACCGCAGCGTCATAACGCACGCCGGCCGGGGTCAGCGTCAGGCGTTGGCGAATCCGTTCAAACAGCAGCACGCCGGTCAGCCGTTCCAGCTCGCTGATTTGCTTGCTGACGGCACTCTGCGACAGGTGAAGCGCCTCACAAGCGCGCGAGACGCTGCCGAAGCGGGCCGTGGTTGTGAAGGCGCGCAGCAGGTGGAGCGGGGGCATCAGGCGTTTCATCTGCGTATGTTAATTGAAGTTATTCCATTGGAGACTGAACTTAGTCGAAGACTTCACGGGTGAGACTAGCTATCTGGCATTACTCCTGCTTCACAATAACTTCATTGATTTGTTAATCCACAACATACAGGACCGCACATGCTACGTCGTCAACTTCTTGCACTCAGCGCTACTTCATTACTGCCAGGAATGGCTTTCGCACAATCGAATCGGCCCATGCGCTTGGTGGTCCCATTTCCTCCGGGCGGAGCGACAGACATCACCGCCCGTGTAATTTCCGAGGCCATGGCGCGTGTCTTGGGCCATCCCGTGGTGGTTGAAAACCGCAGCGGTGCTGGCGGCTCTATCGGCATGTCTGAAGTGGCCAGGTCTGCGCCTGATGGCATGACCTTGGGCGTTGCCACGCTGTCAACCCACGGTGTCAATCCGGCTGTTTACAAAAAACTGCCCTACGATCCGATCAAAGATTTCGTCGCTGTCACCGAGCTTGTCAAGGCGCCCGGTGTTGTCGTGGTCAACGCCGCGCTGCCCGTTAAAAACTTTGCCGAATTGATCGCCTACCTGAAAGCCAATCCGGGCAAGCTGAGCTATGCGTCGCCGGGCAACGGGACGATTGGTCACATGTGGGGCGAGCTTTTCAAGAGCTCGACCAACACCTTCATGGTGCACATTCCCTACCGTGGTGCGGGGCCGGCCCTGAACGACGTCGTTGGCGGACAAGTGATGGTTTATTTCGACCAAGTTGCCGCGTCGCTGCCCTTCATTCAGGCCGGCAAGCTGCGCGCGATCGCTGTGTCTTGGGACAAGCGTCTGGATGTGTTGCCGGACACGCCGACCTACGCAGAACTCGGCATGCCTTCCAGCAACGACCCGTCTTGGTTTGGTCTGGTGGCGCCCGCCGGTACACCTGCCGCAGTCGTCAATCGTATCCAGCAGGCGGTGTTCAAGTCTCTGCAAGAGCCGGCTGTTCGCAGCAAACTGGCGGCGCAGGGTTTGTTTGCTTCGGGTACCACGCCGGCAGATTTTGATGCTCAGATCAAACGTGAAATCGAGAAGATGCAACGCATCGCCAAGTTCGCAAAAATCAGCCTCGAATAATCTCACAATCATGACAACAACCTCTTTTCTGCGCTATGTGCCCGGCACCACCGCGCTGGTTCTTGATTCACCGCACAGTGGGACGAACTATCCTGCCGATTTTGCTTACGCCTGTGAGCTGACAACACTGCGCAGGGCCGAAGACACCCACGTTGAAAAACTGTATGACTTTGCGCCCGCGCTGGGTGCTGCTTGGGTCGAGGCCTTTTTTCCGCGCAGCTACTTAGATGCCAATCGCGACACCACTGAAATGGACATCAGCCTGTTGGATACTGCTTGGCCCGATGCGGTCTCTACCGATGCGGTGGTAATGAGCAAGGTGCGTCTCGGCAAAGGCCTAATCTGGCGCACCACCGACGACGGGTATCCGATTTACGCGCGTCAGCTCAGCGTGGCTGAAGTGCAGGCGCGTATCGCGCATTGCTGGGTCCCTTATCACGCGGCGGTTGTGCAGGCGATTGATGACGCGCATCAGCGCCACGGCTACAGCATTCATCTCAACTGTCACTCCATGCCGGCGGTTGCAGCCAGCCATGCCACCGAGTTTCCGGGTGAGGCCCACGCTGACTTTGTGATTGGCACCCGTGACGGTTCGACTGCCAGCGAGCCTTTGGCTCAACTGGTGTGTGAGCACCTCAAACGGTTGGGCTACAGCGTTTCCTACAACCACCCTTACAAGGGTGTGGAGCTGGTGCGTCGTTACAGCGCGCCTGATCAGCAGCGCCACAGCATTCAGATCGAGATCAACCGCAAGCTCTACATGAGCGAAGAAACGCTGCAGCTCAACGCGGGTTTTGGACCCCTTAAAACGCACCTGCAATCGCTGGTGAAACTGCTGCTGCAAACCGATCCGCGCCGTTTGCTCGCATGATGAAAGTTGGCAAAAAAGCCGACTTGTGCGTTAAAAAATGGATACTCTAGAGGTTTGAAATTTCACGGCTAAGCGCTGACCTCCTGGAGTTCCATGGACACGTCTCTTCTCATCGTCATCTTGCTGCTCATGCTGCTGTTGATTTGCTTTTTACTGTTCTATTTTTTCACCCAACAAAGTCTGCGCGACATCACTGCGCGTTTGAACATCGCTTTGCAGCCGACAGCGCCACCGAAAAAAAATTCAGAGTCGGTTCGCCGGGAGCGTGCAATGGCGCATGACCAGCTGGTGCTGCTGGAGGCTGATCTGACGAATAATCCGCGTGATGAGCTGACGCCAGAAGAGCTGGCCAGCATTGACCAGATCAGCAAAACCATCCGCACCTGCATCGCTCAGCTGAAGAAGTCCGACGAATGGATCGGTTTGCCGTTTGACTTTGAGTGGACCGACATCTTGGCGCGGTTGCCGAAGGTCAACGCCTTGTACCGCCAAGCGATCGCTGCTGAAGTTGATCCAGAGACGCGGGCGCCCGAAGACGAGATTCAGAAGATCGGTAACAGCAAAGAGTCCGTCGGGCAACGCCGCTGAAAAGCTCTGATTTAGCGCTGGTTAACGGCTAAGGCCTAGCCTGTGATCGCAGTGCTGCAGCCACTGACGAACCAGCGTCATCTTGAGCGGCATCGACCCTGCGGGCGCCGTCAAAGCGGCGGTTCCAATAGGCCGCAGCCAAGCTTTCCACGCGCACTTCAGCGCCTGGCTTGGGTGAGTGAATGAACTTGCCGTCACCAATGTAAATGCCGACATGGCTGAAGGCTCGGCGCATGGTGTTGAAGAAAACCAAGTCGCCCGGCAGCAATTCTTTTCGCTCGATATTTTGCGTGGCCGCCGCCTGCTGTTCGGCGCGGCGCGGCAGCACCAGACCGACAGTCTGTTCGTAAATGGCTTTGACGAACCCGCTGCAGTCAAAACCAGTTTCAATGGTGTTGCCACCGCGTTGGTAAGGGACGCCAAGAAAGCCGATGGCATGAACCACGAGTTCGGAGGCTTTCAGGCTGACGTTGAGCCTGACTTGCTGGATCTGCGACAGCAGGCCTTTGTCGGCCAACCACGCGTCAAGCTCGTCTGCAGACGGTGCGGCGTGTGTGCTTGTGCTGATCAAAAGGCCCAAGGCCAAGGCCATGCCGGGAGCAAAATTGGGCTTGATCAGTCTTAAACGCATCCTTGGAGCTTACTGAAGCAGCGCCTCAGCGTCAAGCCAAAAATTCGCCCCCAAACCCTGTCCGTCAACAAGCTCTACAGGAATGAGCATGGCATAGTACCTTTTGATTCGTTCGAATTTTCAAGGAACTGCCATGCGCTGGATCGATGTGAAAAATGTCAATTGTTCTTTTGGTTTGAGGCTTGGGATGTTGCCGGTGCTTGGGCTCATCGCCACGATGCTTGCCGTGGCTATGCCTGCTGCCGCCCAAAGCATGCGCGCCGAAGTGGTGGCCACCGGCTTGGCAAGCCCGTGGGCGCTGGCGTTTTTGCCGAAGAATCATTTCTTGGTGACGGAGCGGCCGGGGCGCATGCGCGTGATCAGCCCTGACGGGCAGCGCGGTGCGCCGATTACGGGCTTGCCGGCGATCGCTGCAGGCGGTCAGGGCGGTTTGCTCGACGTGCTGCTGGATGCTGACTTTGAACAGTCGCGCACGCTGTCCTTTTGTTTTTCAGAACCTTCAGCAGATGGCCGCAGCAACAGCACGGCCTTGGCCCGGGCCACGCTGAGCGCTGACAACACGGCCTTGCAAAACCTCAAGGTGATCTTCAGCCAAAAGCCGAAGGTTGACAGCGGTGCTCACTTCGGTTGCCGGATCGTGGAAGGCCAGAAAAGCGGTCAGCCCGATGGCACTTTGTTTTTGACCTTGGGTGATCGTTACTCACGCATGGCCGATGCGCAAAAGCTGGACAACCACATTGGCAAGATCGTTCGCATCAACAAAGACGGCTCGGTGCCTGCCGACAATCCGCTGCTGAAGCGCGACGGCGCTTTGCCCGAGATTTGGAGCTGGGGCCACCGCAATGTGCAGGGCGCGACGCTCGCACCCGATGGCACTTTGTGGGCGCAAGAGCATGGACCACAAGGTGGTGACGAAATCAACCTGCCCCTGCCGGGGCGCAACTACGGTTGGCCCGTCATCACGCATGGCGTGAACTACGGCGGTGGAAAAATCGGTGCAGGTATCAGCGAACGTGCTGGCTTGGAGCAGCCCTTGCACCACTGGACGCCGTCCATTGCACCGTCGGGTATGGCGTTCTTGACCAGTGACCGCTACGGCGCGGCTTGGCGCGGCAATCTTTTTGTCGGTTCGTTGAAGTTTGGCTACCTGAATCGGATTGAACTGGACGCACCATTCAAGGGGCGCGTGCAGCGCGAACACAAGCTGCTTGAAGGCGTGGGCCGTGTCCGTGATGTGCGCCAAGGGCCGGATGGCTGGCTTTATGTGCTGACCGACAGCCCCGAGGGACGTCTGCTCCGTGTGCTGCCGAACTGAGCCGCGCGGCGGCTCTATAAAATGGCCGTCGTCCATCCACTTCCGTGAGTCCGTGTGCCTGATCGTTTCAAAGTTCTTCTTCAATACATCCTGCCCAAGCAGGCCATCACGACTTTCGCCGGCTTTGTGG
>JBEDKR010000125.1:0-6278 GCA_041172005.1 Pseudomonadota bacterium | reverse complement strand
CGGCAGCGCGTTGCGCTCGGCGCCGCCGCCATTGGACAGCGGCATGTTGATGGCGACTTGTCGTGGAAATGGTGTTGCCAGCATGGCAGCGGCATGCAGCACCGGCGTGCTGGAACGGCCGGGTCGCATGCTGTGGCCATTCGACCAAACTTCGTGCTGCCAGTCGCTGATGCGGCCATCGGCATCGACCACCGCTTGCAAGTCCACAGCCATGGCCGCACCGAAAGGGGCACACGTCAAATCGTCTTCGCGGGTCCATTGAAGCTGCACCGGATGTCCCGGTACGGCACGCGCCAACAACGCGGCGTCGCAGGCGGCATCGTCAGCACCGTTGTGGCCGTAGCAGCCGGCACCAGGCACATGATGCAGCGTAATGTGTGCTGCGGGTAACCCAAGCACCAAGGCCAGATCAGGGCGCAGGTTGTAAATCCCCTGGCTGTGGGTCCAGACTTCCACGCCGGCGATCTCACCGCTGGCGTTGGCCTGGCAACGCGCCAACGCACACGACGGGCCGATGGAGGCATGCGCCAAAAATGGTCGGGCGTAGGACGCCTTGAAATACTGCGCACCCGCTGCGGCTCTTAAAGCCTCTAAAGTCGCCAGACTCGGGCCCGGCGTGTCGGCTTTTTTCTCGCCCGCCAGCGTACTGTCCACCGGTTGCGCGCGTAAAAATTCGGGCAGTGCATGCCTGTCCGGCAAGGTTGCAGGCTCGTCCCAGCGGGCCGCTGCGGCGAGTTTTTTCAAGGCTTGAACGGCTGCGTATTCGGTGCGGGCAATGACGCCGATGAAGCTGCCATCACGCACGGTGGTCACCACACCCGGCAAATCATTGATGGCGTCGAGCGCCACCTCACGCAACACCGCACCTGGCGACGGCGGATGCGCCACGCGGCCATACAACATGCCGGGCAACACCATGTCATGAATGAAATCCGGCTGCCCTAACACCTTGCCCAGCATGTCCAAACGCGGCACGGTCTGGCCCGTCAAGGTGTGATCGGCAACAGACTTTGGCTTGGCGCTGCCGGTGGCTTCAATATTCAGTAAAGCATCGTCAGCCAAGGCGGAATAACTTCCGATGCTCTCACCCGCGCTGTTGATGAACTCGCCGTCCAGCACGCGAAGCTCAGCCCGCTGCCACGGTGTCAAACCGCGCTGCTGCGCCGCCAAGTCCAGGTAAATCGCCCTTGCTTCAGCGCAGGCTTGGCGCAAGGCGCCACCGGAGTCTTGCACCGACATGCTGCCAGCCGTCATGCCTTCGTTCGGGCCCCGCACGGTACTGGCGCGCTCCATGCGGATACGGGCCACGGAGACGTCCAGTTCTTCGGCTGCAATTTGCGCCAGCACGGTGCTGATGCCCTGCCCCAGATCGACCTTGCCGGTGCGCACGGTCACGCGGCCATCGGCATGAAAAGCCAGCCACTGAGACAAGCGGCGGTTGGTCTGCAAACTGCCCGGCAACACGGGCGGATTCTTCAAGGTGCTTTCGCTCATGCCCCTGCTCCAGCAGCCGCAGCTTTCAGCACCGCCCGCACCATGCGGTTGTGCGCGCCGCAACGGCACAGATGGGCGTCCAGCGCCTCACGCACCTGCGCTTCGCTCGGCTGCGGACACTTGGCCAGCAAAGCTGCAGCACTGACCAGAATGCCCGACACGCAATAGCCGCACTGCGCAGCTTGCTCATCAATGAACGATTGTTGTAACGCATGCAAAGCGTCGGGCTTCCCCAGCCCTTCAATGGTCACCAGCGCTTTGTTTTCAACGGCCCACAGCGGTGTGTCACAAGCGGGCACCGACACACCGTCCAGCATCACATGACACGCACCGCACTGCGATTGCCCGCAGCCCAGTCGCGTGCCTTTGAGGCCAAGTTCTTCGCGCAAAACGTACACCAGAGGCGTGTTGTCGTCGGCCTCGACGGGCATCACTTGGCCATTGATCGTCAACCTGACAGTGCGAAGCGCCATCAGAACGCCAGCAATTCAAAACGGCGCTGCAGATGCGTTAAAAGATTGTTGAGGCTCACTTCGGTGCGGCCTTCATCACAGCGCCAAGGGTGACGAATTCTTCTTTGATGTAGGCGTCAAATTGTTCAGGTTTCATGGGCATTGATTCTGCACCCATCTTGGCCATGCGCTCCTTGACGTCAGGCTGCGCGAGGATCAGCGCAATCTCCGCATTGAGCTTGTTGACCACCGCGCGCGGTGTCTTGGCGGGGGCCAACAAACCGATCCAAAAATCAAACACAAAACCGGGCACGCCGGCTTCGGCCACGGTCGGCACATCAGGCAAAGCGCTTGAACGCTTGGCGGTGCTGACAGCGAGTGCGCGCATACGGTTGTCACGGATCGACGGGATGGACGCCAGCACCGGCGTGAACATGAAATCGACCCGGCCGGAGCTGGTTTCAACAATAGTCTCCGGCGTACCCTTGAACGGAATGTGCGTGAGCTGAATGCCGGCCACGCTGCGGAATTTTTCGGCATTGACGTGCGTCGCACTGCCGACACCCGCCGAGGCGTAGTTGAGTGAGTCTGGTTTGGCCTTGGCCGCAACGATCAGGTCTTTCACAGACTTGAAAGGGCTACCGGCACCGACCACCAGCACGCTCGGTAATGCCGCCAGTGGTGAGACACCGGCAAAGTCAGCCACAGTGTCGTAACTCAGACCCGGATACAAAGTCGGGTTGACCACGTGGCCGGTGGACACCACCAACAAGGTGTAGCCATCGGGCTCGCTTTTGGCCACTTGCGCGGAGCCCAAGGTGCCGCCGGCACCGGGCCGGTTTTCCACCATCACGGCTTGACCCAGGCTGGCACTCAGTCTTTCACCGACGACGCGGGCCATGATGTCGGTGGCACTGCCGGCCGTAAAAGGCACAACAATTTTGATGGTCTTGCTTGGATAGGCAGCTGTGGTCTGAGCACTGACGGCGGCGGCAGACAAGACAGCTGCTATGGCGACTAAAAAGCGTTTCATGGATGTGTCTCCTGAAGGTTGATGGACCTGCGGTCTGCGCCGCCTGAATAAAACTACAAAGATTTCAATGCGCCAAACCAAGTGCCAAAGCGATCTTCTCGCCAGACTGCTGCAAGGCCCGCAGATGCGGTTGCAGGTCGACACCCAGCAACTGACCAGCACGTTTTTTCCACTGTCCCGCCACCATCACGCTGTCGATGTTGGCCAGCGAGGTTTGCATCACGACTGTGTTCACGGCGTCGTGCACCGGCTGCATGTTGAGATCGGTGGCCCGAATCATCACCAGATCAGCTTGCTTGCCGCTGGCCAGCGAACCGATGCGGTCTGCTTGCTTGAGCATGCGGGCACCTTCAATCGTGACCCACGACAGCGCTTCGCGCGTAGTCACGGTGGACGTATTGGGAATGCTCCCGTGCAGTTCACGGTGGGCAGCGTTGTCGAGCGAGCGCTGCATGCCGAGGGCCACGCGGGCCTGCACCAGCATCTCGCCACTGATGGCGCTTTCAAGATCAACACCCAGTGATGGTGCACGGCCAAAAGCACGCAGTCGCCCGGTGATCGGGTAGCCATGGCCTTGCGTCATTTCACTTTCAGGCGCGGCCGAAAAGCTCATGCCAAGGTCGCAGAAGCGCTTCAGTTGGTCGTCATTCAAGGCATGGCCATGAACGATGTTGATGTGGTCACCGAGCAGTCCGGCAGCTTCTAACTTTTCCCAGCCGTCAGGCGTGCGGGCAGGCCCGCCGCCTTGGTGCAATGACGCAATCAACCCAAGTTCCTTGGCCATGGCGAAGTCGTGCATGGCAACGTCCAGCGTTGAGTAATGCGGGCCCAGAACCGCCGCCTGAACACTCAGCAGCGAGCGGCCTTGATGCACCTTGAGCAAACGCTCAATCTCAGCGCGTGGATGCGGCACTTCCCAAAAGGGCGTTTGCCCGGGCAGCGGGTCCGGCTTGGGCGTGCCATGAAAAAAGGCGGCACGAATTCCCGAAGCCAGCAAGCCAGCAATCGCCGCATCATTCGACTGCGGCGTCGGGTTGTTGTGACACCAGTCAGCCAGCGTGGTGGTGCCGCAATTGAGCTGGTTCAGCGCCCCAACCAGCGTGGCGATGTACAAGTCTTGCGGCTCAAACACCGTCGCTAGCCCTGCGTGCATCTTGCGGAAATATTCGAGCAGAGTCCAGTTTGAGGCCAGCCCACGCAGTGCCGTCTGCCACGTGTGCATGTGCGCATTCACCAGCCCCGGAATGACGATGTAGCCGCCGCCATCAATCACCTCCGCATCATCCACATGGATGCGCGGCGCGATCTCCGTGAGCTTGTCGCCGGTGATAAGGATGTCACCCTGCGGCAAATCGCCTTGGGCATCCATCGTGATGATGGACGCACCGCGAATCAGACTTCGCTTTGTTTGTGTTGGCTGCGCGGCCATGGCTCAGGACTCCAGGCCGTCGCTCATCTTCACGTTTTCAGACGTCAGCACCAAGCCAGCGTCTGCGGCGGTTTCTTGCAAGAGCACCGCAAAATCAATGTCCTCATGGCCGCGACCCACCATGCGCGACACCGACTCACGCGTGGCGGCTGCTGCCGGCATGGCAACGCCGTAGGTACGCGCTGCCGCCAAGCCCAAGTCCATGTCTTTCAACAACAGTTTGGGCGTGAACGTGACTTGGTCAAACGTCAGATTCGTCAGCATCGGCGTTTTGTACTTCGTGTACATCGAGCCGAGCACGGAGTCGTTGATGCTCTCCAGAAAGATATGGCGCGGAATGCCGGCTTTTTCAGCCAGCACGGTGATCTCGCAGAGGTTCTGGATGACAACGCCGAACATGGTGTTGTGCGCGATTTTCCAGATCCGTGCCAACTCGCCCTCGCCGACCCACATGACCTTGCGCGCCATCGCTTGCAGGCATGGCTCGATCTCGGTGTAAAGCGCTTTTGGGCCTGAGGCCACTTGCAGCAATTTACCGGCCTTGGCGACCTTGGCATTGCCCGACACCGGGCTGCACAAATAACCCACGCCCATGGCTTCGAGGCGCTGGCGAATTTCGGCTGACCCTTCCTGTGAAATGGAAGAGCTGTCGATCACCACCTTCGGCTTGGCCGAACCGGCCACCAAGCCGCCTTCGCCAAACAACACTTCCTTCAAGTCGTTGGTGGTCGACACCATGGTGAAGACGAAATCGCAGCTGGCGAGGTCTTGCTTGGCAGCGACGATGTTGGCACCGTATTCAACCAGCGGCGCCGCCTTGGATGCCGTGCGGTTCCAGACACTGACCTTGTGGCCGGCCTTGAGCAGCCGCTTCGCCATGGCCTCGCCCATGCGCCCCAACCCGATCCATCCAATTCGCTTCTCTGTTGCCATTGTGTTTCCTTGTTGTCTCTTTTAACTTTGCGTAGTGTGTCGCAGAGCCTAGTCAGTCACAAGAAAACCAGCGGAAATCAGTTTTTCCTTTGGTGGAAAAACAGCCGCCAACCCCAACTTAATCCAGCGTCGCGCCCGAAATTCGGACGATCTCGGCCCACTGCGCACTTTCTTTTCTGATCAGCGCGGCGTACTCGACCGGTCCACCCAGCAGCGGCACGGCACCTTCCACACCCAGCCGGGACTGGAATTCAGGCGTAGCGGCGATCTTCAGGATTTGCACTGCCAACTCCTTGACAACCGCATCTGGCGTCCCCCGCGCAGCCAGCAAGCCATAGGTCAGCGTGCTCTCAAAATCGGCCAGCGAGGCCATGCCGGACTCGGCAATCGTCGGCACGTCCGGCATAGCCGGGTTGCGTTTGGCACTGGTCACGGCGATGGCGCGCAAGCGCCCGCTGGCGACCAAAGCCAACGCAGGCGGAATCACGCTGAACATCATCTGCACTTGACCACCGATCAAATCGTTGAGCGCTGGTGCCGTGCCTTTGTAGGGAATGTGGCTGAGCTTGACGCCGGTTTTGTGCTCGAACAATTCGCCGCACAAGTGACCGCCCGTGCCGCCACCGCTGGACGCGTAGTTGACACGCCCCGGCTGCGACTTGGCCAGCGCCAACAGATCAGCCACCGACTTGACCTTGGACGAAGCCGGCACCACCAAGACCAGCGCCGACGATGCAAACATAGCGACTGGCGCCAGGTCTTTCTGGGTGTCGTATTTCAATTGCTTGTACAACGCCGGGTTGATCGACACCGTGCCCGAATGGCCGAGCAGCAGCGTGCTGCCGTCGGCCGGGCTGCGCACCACTTGCTCGGTGCCAATGTTGCCGCCGGCGCCCGGCTTGTTTTCAACCACCACGCTTTGTTTGCGCAGTGCTCC
>JBEDKR010000124.1:0-6280 GCA_041172005.1 Pseudomonadota bacterium | reverse complement strand
ATCGCCGAACAAGGCGTGAAAAACTTTGAGTCGGGCACTTACCAGGGCGTCACTGCATCGTCAAAAATGTCGCGCCAAGCGATTGAGCGGCTGAATGCAGAAATGATCCGCATCATCCGTTCGCCTGAACTGCGGGCCCGATTGCTCGAAGCCGGGGCCGAGGTCATGACCTCAACACCGCTGCAAACAACGGAGTTCATCGCCAAAGACCGCGTGCGCTGGGCCAGCGTGATCCAGCGGGCTGGCGCGCAGCTTGAAGGTACCAACTGAGATGCAAGACTCTCCGGTGAGCGACGCAACATTGAGCGAGACCACTTTTCACAGCACGGCCGTTCTGGAACAGTTTGTAGCAGCCCTGTTCAGCCAAGTCGGGATGGATGCAGACAAAGCGCAAACGCTGGGCCGATTTCTGGTCTTGACGGACGCAATGGGCCGCCGCACCCATGGTTTGGCCATGACCAGCCTGTATTTGGCAGACATTGAAAAAGGCGGCATGACGCTCAGCGGTGAACCGGAAGTCATCAAGGACAACGGCATCAGCGTGGTTTGGGACGGTGGCTACTTGCCTGGTCTGTGGCTGATGAACAAGGCCATCGAAGAAGCTATTCCACGTGCCCAAAAGCGCGGCATAGCCGCTTATGCCATCCGCAAGAGCCATCACATCGGCTGCTTGGCAGCGCTGGTGAAGCAAGCCGCCGACCGCGGTTTTATCGCGCAAATCTCAAACTCCGATCCGGCCGGCGCACGTGTTGCACCGTATGGCGGATGCGAGGCTTTGTTCACGCCGAATCCGATGGCGATGGGCTATCCCGGCGCGCAAAATTCGGTGCTGATCGACATCTGCGCGTCCATCACCACGACCTCCATGACGCGGCAGACCTTTGCGGCGGGACAGCAGTTTGAGCACCCGTGGTTGCTGGACGCACAAGGTACACCCACGCGTGATCCGTCGGTGCTGGAAAACCAGCAACCGCGTGGTTCACTGCAACTGCTGGGCGGTCAAGAATACGGTCACAAGGGCTTTGGTCTGGCGCTCGGCATTGAGGCGTTGTCCCAGGGCCTGTCCGGCCAAGGCCGCAAAGACGCGCCCAAGCGCTGGGGCGGCAATGTGTTTTTGCAGGTTATTGATCCAGAGTTGTTCGCCGGTCGTGAAGCCTTCACCGAACAGATGGATCACCTGTCCGAACGCTGCCGCACGAACAAGCCGATTGACGCTGACAAACCCGTGCGCTTGCCGGGCGACCAAGCCGCTGCCGGTATCGACAAAGCGCAGCGCCAAGGTCTTGCTTATGACCGCCAGACGTGGCAAGGTCTGGCTGAGTGGGCCGACAAACTCAAGGTGGCACTGCCCGTTCCTGCTTGACGAACTGACGCGTCAAGGCCATCTCCAAACACCCCACATCCACCGTACAAAAAGTCCCCTCACATGACCCAAAAAACCTACGAAGAACTGCGCAGCGCTCGCTGGATGGCACCAGATGACGTACGCTCTTTTGGTCACCGCTCACGCGTGATGCAACTGGGCTACGGCCCGGAAGACTGGGTTGGCAAACCCATGATCGCGATCATCAACACTTGGAGTGACATTGGCACGTGCCACGGTCACTTCAAGCAACGCGTCGAAGACGTCAAGCGCGGCATCTTGCAAGCCGGTGGCTTCCCCATTGAGTTGCCAGCGATTTCGCTGTCTGAGTCCATCGTCAAGCCGACCACCATGTTTTATCGCAATCTGCTGGCGATCGAAACAGAGGAATTGTTACGCAGCCACCCGATCGACGGCGCGGTGCTGATGGGTGGCTGTGACAAGACCACACCGGGTCTGATCATGGGCGCGCTCAGCGCCGGCTATCCCTTCATTTTCATGCCCGCCGGCCCGATGCAAAGTGGCAACTGGAAAGGCCAAGTGCTGGGCTCTGGTTCAGACACTTGGAAATACTGGGACGAAAGACGCGCCGGCAAAATCACAGCCAAACAATGGATTGAAGTCGAGGGCGGTATCGCCCGCAGCCACGGACATTGCATGACGATGGGCACGGCCAGCACCATGACCGGCATTGCCGAAGCCTGCGGCTTCACGCTGCCAGGTGCGTCGTCGATTCCGGCCACCGATTCCAACCACGTGCGCATGGCGGCCGATTGCGGCCGGCGCATTGTCGACATGGTCTGGGAAGACCTGACACCGGCCAAACTGCTCAGCCGCGCGTCGTTTGAAAACGCCATCACCGTGGCCATGGCCATGGGCTGCTCGACCAACGCCATCATCCACTTGGTGGCGATGTCACGCCGCGCCGGTGAGCACTGTGCCGTGGGCCTGGAAGACTTTGACGCGGCCAGCCGCAAGGTCCCCGTGATCGCCAACATCCGGCCGAGTGGCGACACCTACTTGATGGCCGACTTCTATTTTGCGGGCGGCATGCGCGCCATGATGAACGTGCTCAAAGACCATTTGCAGCTTGACGCCATGACGGTCACCGGGCAAACCATTGGCGCGAATCTAGAAGGCGCCGAGGTTTACAACGATGACGTCATCCGCCCTCTGTCGAACCCGATTTATGCCGAAGGCGCGTTGGCCGTTCTGAAGGGCAACCTTGCACCTGATGGCTGCGTCATCAAGCCCAGCGCCTGCGCGCCGCACCTCTTCAAACACACCGGTCCGGCGCTGGTGTTTGACGACTACCCGAGTATGAAAAAAGCCATTGACGACCCGGACCTCGACGTCACCGCAGACCACATCATGATCTTGCGCAACGCCGGACCCCAAGGCGGTCCGGGCATGCCGGAATGGGGCATGCTGCCGATCCCCACCAAGCTGGTCAAGCAAGGCGTGAAAGACATGCTGCGCATCTCAGACGCCCGCATGAGCGGCACCAGCTACGGCGCCTGCATCTTGCATGTGTCGCCAGAGGCGTACATCGGCGGCACACTGGCCCTCGTCAAAACGGGCGACCTGATCAGCGTCGACGTACCGGCCCGAAGCATTCACCTCGACGTCAGCGACGCGGAACTGGCCGCGCGCAAAGTGGCCTGGGTGCAACCGCCAAAACGCTTTGCACGGGGTTACGGCTGGATGTTCAGCCAACACATCATGCAAGCCGACCAAGGCTGTGACTTTGACTACCTCGAAACATCGTTTGGCGCGCCCGTCGGTGAGCCGGATATTTACTGAACTTCGAGCTAACACCAATAAACCTCAGGAACACAACATGGCTCTCAGCAACAGCACCCGCGACAAACTCAAAACCGTCAGCACCGCTACTTTGTGCAGCGCGCTCTTCAAGCGCGGTCTGCGCAACCAGTTCATTCAAAACGTGCACCCGCTCAATGCCAACCTGCCAAACATGGTGGGCGAGGCTTTCACGCTGCGCTACATTCCCGCCCGTGAAGATCTGAACCCGATGACGGTGTTCCAAAATCCGAACCACCCGCAACGCGTGGCGATTGAGCAATGCCCACCCGGCGCCGTGATGGTCTTTGACAGTCGCAAAGACGCACGCGCTGCTTCGGCCGGTTCGATTTTGATCACGCGCCTGATGGTGCGCGGCGTCGCTGGCGCTGTCACTGACGGCGGTTTTCGCGACTCTCCAGAGATCGCTGCCCTGCCCTTTCCGACCTACCACCAACGGCCTTCGGCACCGACCAATCTGACGCTGCACCAAGCGCTGGACATCAACGTGCCGATTGGCTGCGGTGACGTGGCCGTATTTCCAGGCGACGTGATCGTCGGTGACAAAGAAGGCGTCTTCGTGATCCCCGCGCACTTGGCCGACGAAGTGGCTGACGACGCGGTCGAGATGACAGCGTTTGAAGACTTCGTCACTGAAGAAGTCCTTAAGGGCCGGGCCACGATTGGCCTGTACCCACCGACCGAGCAAAAGTCGAAAGACGACTTCGCGGTATGGCGCCAAGCCAAAGGCCGCTAACTCAAATCAGATCGGATCAAAGCGCTTGCGGCAAAGCCAGTCCAGCCGCCAATGCTGCTGGCCGCAACGCGTCCATCACACCTGCCGTCAAGGAAACGCCGTCGGCTGTCGCTTGTCGCTGACGCGCCATCGCATGCTCACCCGGCAAGCGCACACGAGGACGCCCTGGCAAGGGTTTGTTGGCATGGCAGGCGTCTACCAGCCATTGCGATTGGCGAGTGAAAGCATCCAGCCCGGCAAACGCACCGGGGTCGGTCACCTGCAGGAAAATATTGACAGGCGTGCCCTTCGGCTGATCCACACGACCCTGCCCGGACAGACCCTGCGTCAAAGCCTCAACCAGCAAAGCCATGCCGTAACCCTTATGGCCGTGGTCAAAACCACCGACGGGCAACAGCGAACCACCACCGCTGACCACCGCGTTCGGGTCATCGCTGGGTTGGCCTTGCGCGTCCATCGCCCACTTCGCAGGAAAGCGTTCACCGCGAACCACCAATTGGCGGGCACTGTTCAGCGTCGTGATGGAGGAACTGACGTCCAGCAAGATCGGATCACCTTGCGTCGGGATGCCTGCCGCAATCGGGTTCGGTGAGAAAAGGGGCTCGGTGCCGCCAAACGGCGCCACGCCACGCGCCGCGGGTGACGAACAGACCAGCTGCACCAACAGGCCGCGCTCTGTCAGGCGCGGCAGGTAGACAGCGAGGGCACCTGTGTGGTGGCTGTTGGCAATGGCCACCGTCACCACGCCGTGCTGTTCAATCCGCTCCAAAGCCGTGTCGATGGCACGCGAAATCAACCAAGAGCCTGGCAGCCGTAAACCATCCCAAGTGATGCAAGCACCGCGGTCATTGACCACGCGCATGTCACCGTTGATGGCCATGACGCCGCTTTTCACGGCATCCAGATACCAAGCGGCCAAAGCCAGACCGTGGGTGCTGTGACCCATGCTGTCGGCGGTGATCAGAGAGACGGCAATCGCCTTGGCTTTGCCCGCATCCATGCCCGTGGCACGGAACAAAGCGGTGACGAAACGCGTGAGCTCGGGCAGCGCAAAACGTGGCGAAATATCTGTGTTGCTTGTCATGTGATTGAACATCGGTGTGCTGATAGCCAATTGATCGGAAGATGCCAGCGACCACTGAAATTGAGTCTGCGACACCGAAGAGATCGTAACCCGAGGACTGACATTCAAACGCGCCACGGAGACCGTTTAGCCGCTATTCAATGTCACGCGATGGCATGCGCGCGATATGCGTGCCGGCAAGGGTTTTTTCCCACGAAGGCTGTAACCAGCGCCAGCGATGATGTAAATTCAAGGGCAAGCTCTTATATGTCAGAAAAAATCATCCCCATCGCGGACATCCGCTACGCCAGCCGTGTACCTCACGTGCCGGCCCACATCCAAACGCCCACCGGCTTGCTGGCGGACACTTTGGGCAGACCCCTGCGCGACTTGCGCATCAGCGTGACCGACCGCTGCAACTTTCGTTGCAGCTATTGCATGCCGCGCGAGGTCTTCGACAAGGATTACGCCTTTTTGCCGCAAACTTCGCTGTTGAGCTTTGAGGAAATCACGCGTTTGGCGCGAATTTTTGTCGCCCACGGCGTCGAAAAAATTCGCCTGACAGGTGGTGAGCCACTGCTGCGCAAACACCTCGAAGTGCTGATCGAGATGCTGGCCAAGATTCAAACGCCGAGCGGTCAGCCGCTGGACATCACGCTGACAACCAATGCCTCGCTGCTGGCCAAAAAAGCCCAAAGCCTGAAAGACGCCGGACTGCAGCGCGTCACCGTCAGCCTAGACGGGCTGGACGACGCGGTTTTCAGGCGCATGAACGACGTCGATTTCCCGGTGGCCGATGTGCTCAAGGGCATCGAGGCGGCGCAGCGGGTTGGCTTGGCACCGATCAAGGTCAACATGGTCGTCAAGCGCGGCACCAATGACGCCGAAATTTTGCCCATGGCACGCCACTTTCGCAACTCTGGCGTGGTGCTGCGCTTCATTGAATACATGGACGTCGGTGCCACCAACGGCTGGCGCATGGACGAAGTGCTGCCGTCGGCCCAAGTGATTGAGCGCTTGCAAACCGAATTCCCCCTGCTGGCCGTGGACCCCAACTACGCTGGCGAAACCGCCGAGCGCTGGCGCTACGCGGACGGCGGCGGAGAAGTCGGCGTCATCAGCAGTGTGACGCACGCTTTTTGCGGCGACTGCAACCGGGCCCGATTGTCGACCGAAGGCAAACTCTTTTTGTGCCTGTTCGCCAGTCAAGGGCAAGACCTGCGCGCCTTGCTGCGCGGCGACTTTTCGGACGAACAAATCGGCGGTGCAGTCGGTCATATCTGGCAGTCACGAAGCG
>JBEDKR010000123.1:0-6291 GCA_041172005.1 Pseudomonadota bacterium | reverse complement strand
CGAGCGCTTGGCGCGCGACATCCAATTGCCCTTGCCTGAATTCGCTTCGCGCCGCAGCCGGCCCGCCTCAAGCGGCCCACGCATTCATTGGCCGGGGGTCATGCACCATGCTGCACGCACCGGCGGCGAGCTTATGCATTTGCCGCGACTCCAGCGGCGGCGGCAGGCTTTGCCTTTGTTGATTTTGGTCGATGTGTCAGGCTCGATGGAGCGCTATGCGCGGCTGCTGCTGGCGTTTTTGCATGCGGCCACGCGGCGTCATCCGCAGCGCGATGTGTTTGCTTTTGGCATCGGCCTGACCGACCTGAGCCCGTGCTTTGAAGTGGCCGACACCGACCTGATGCTGGAACGTGCGGGCGCTGCCATTGAAGACTTTGCGGGCGGCACACAACTCGGCGTGTCGCTGGCCAGTTTGCGCCAGCAGCATGCGCGCAAGCTGGTCGGCAGGCGCACGGTGGTGCTCATCATCACAGACGGGCTGGACACCGGCGAGCCGGCTGAGCTCGACATCGAGCTGGCTTGGCTGCGCCGCCGCAGCCGGTGTCTGCTGTGGCTGAATCCCTTGCTGCGCTTTGATGGCTATGCGCCGCTGGCGCGCGGTGCGTCGGTGCTGCACCGCCATGCGGACGGCATGCTCGCTGTCCACAACCTGAGCCGGCTTGAAGAACTGGCGGCCAGCTTGGCTGCATTGATGAAAAACCGATGACCCACACGGTCTTGGAACTGCACGGACAATGTATCTCTGAATTGCCCATCAAAGAAGGAAGACCCATGGAAATGCAAGCCAGCCGGCAACTCGCCGTGACCCAGCAACAAGCTTGGGACGCACTCAACGACCCTGCCGTTCTCAAAGTCTGCATTCCCGGCTGCGACAAGGTCGAAGCCAGTGGCGAGAACCAATACGCCATCGGCATGGCCCTGAAAATCGGCCCGGTGTCGGCCAAGTTCAAAGGCAATATTGAGCTCACCGACATCAACCCGCCAGCCAGCTACAAGCTGTCGTTTGAAGGGCAGGGCGGTCCGGCCGGCTTTGGCAAAGGCAGCGCCGCAGTGGTGCTGACGCCCAATGACAGCGGCTGCGAACTCGCCTACAGCGTGCAAGCCTCGGTCGGCGGCAAGGTGGCCCAACTTGGCCAAAGGTTGATCGACGGCGCGGCAAAATCCATGGCGGAAGATTTTTTCAAACGCTTTGATTTGGAAATGCAAAAGCAACACCCTGAAGCCTATGCAGCGCGCGACGCCGCAGAGGGCGCGTCTTCAGCAGTCGCAACCAAAGCAGAACCAGTGGACAGCACAGCCATTGCCGGCGTCCCGAGGTGGATCTGGATGCTGGGCGCTTCCGTCATTTTGGCCGTGTCGTACTGGCTGGCCAACTGAGAAACTCAACAGAGAAAAGGTCAACAAGTCCCGCCATGGAAAATTTAGATGTGATGGTCCTGCGCACCCTGCGCGATTGGCGTTTGTCTGGCAAGCGGGCATTGCTCGCCACGGTGGTTCGTACTTGGGGATCGTCGCCACGGCCGGTCGGCTCGATCATGGCGCTCTCTGAAGACGGCTCGGTGGTGGGCTCGGTGTCGGGCGGCTGCATTGAAGACGATCTGATTTACCAATACACGCAGGCCTACGCGGCGGCAGCGCAACCGACTGATGCTGCTAAGGCTGGCAGTCCATCGGTTGACCCCAAAACAATCCCTTCCGGCCCGCCGGCGTTTGTCAAATACGGCGTCAGCGCAGACGAAGCCCACCGCTTTGGTTTGCCCTGCGGCGGTACGCTGGAGTTGCTGCTCGAATTTGACCCGAGCGCCGCCGACTTGGTCAGCTTGGTGACAGCGTTGGAAGCTGGTCAATTGATGCAGCGGCAAGTCAGCTTGAAAGACGGCGCGGTTAGCTTGACCGGCAGCGCAGCACCGGCCGAACTCAGCGTGTCTGCCACCGAACTCGTCAACACCTTTGGCCCCGAATACCGCATGCTGCTGATTGGCGCCGGCCAACTCACCGAATACCTCGCCACCATGGCGCTTTTCAGCGGCTTTGCTGTGACCGTCTGCGACCCGCGCGAGGAATACCGCAGTGCGTGGTCTGTGCCTGGCGCCAAGGTGCTGAGCGAGATGCCTGACGACGTTGTCACGGCCTTCAAACCTGACCGCCGCAGCTGCGTGATTGCCCTCACACACGACCCAAAGCTAGACGATTTGGCGCTGCTCGAAGCGCTGGAAACTGAGGCGTTTTACATCGGTGCGATTGGTTCGCGGCGCAACAACGACGCCCGCCACCAGCGCATGGCTGAGCACTTCGGTCTGAGCGAAGCCAGCTTGCAACGCCTGCGTGGCCCGATCGGCATTTACATCGGCAGCAAAACCCCTTCAGAGATTGCCGTCAGCGTGATGGCCGAAGTGCTCGCCGTTAAAAACGGTGTGGTGCTGCCGCGTGACATGGAAGTGGCCCAAGCCAAGAACGAACGCGCGGTGCAGCACAACGATCCGGGCGAGCTGGTCTGCGGCATCAAACGCTAAAGCGTTTTCAGTGCGCGCGAGCCGCCAGAAAAAGTCCCAGACTCTTCATGCCCAGCACCGTCATGGCAAGCGAACCGATCACGTGCAGGCCCGCTGTCAGCAGCGCCAAGCCGTAGCGTTCAGTCATCAAGAAGTTAACCACTTCAGCAGAGAATGAAGAGAAGGTCGTCAGCCCGCCCAGAAAGCCGGTGATGAGCAGCAGGCGCCAAATGGGGTCTAGCTGCGGCATAGACTGGAACAGCGCGATAGCCACGCCAATCAGGTAGCCGCCAATCAGGTTGGCCGCCAGCGTACCCCACGGCAGCCAACTGCCGGGCGACAACCACAGGCCCAAACCCCAGCGCGCTAGCGCGCCGACGGAAGCCCCAATGCTGATGGCGAGGACGGGCAGCATCAGGTGCTCATGTGCGTGGGCAACCACGTAGCGATGCCGGGAAACACATAAATGAGTGCCACGGCGAGGCACATCAGCAAGAACATAGGCAGCGTGACTTTGGCTATCCACGGCAGCTCCTTACCCGTCATGCCTTGGAGCACGAACAGATTGAAGCCGACCGGCGGTGTGATTTGCGCCATTTCGACCACTAGCACCACAAAAATACCGAACCAGATCGGGTCGATGCCGGCCGATTGAATGGTCGGCATGAGCACGCCCATGGTCAACACAACCATGGAGATGCCATCCAGAAAGCAGCCCAGCAACACAAAGAAAAGTGTCAGCGCCAAAATTAATTGGCCTTGGCTCAGGCCTAGGGTGGCAATCCATTCGGCCAAGTGGCGTGGCAGGCCGATGTAGCCCATCGACAGCGTCAGGAAGGCGGCGCCCGCAAGGATCAGCGCGATCATGCAATACAGACGCGTCGCACCCATCAGCGAGTCTTTGAAGGTGGCCCAGCTCATGGAGCCTTGCAAGGATGAAATGATCAGCGCGCCGAGCACGCCGACACCCGCCGCCTCTGTGGCGGTGGCGATACCGGCGTAGATCGAGCCGAGCACCGCTGCGATCAGCGAGATCACCGGAATCAATGCACGCGAGGCGTTCAGTTTTTGTAGGAACGTGGTTTTCTCGTCAGCCGGGGGAATCTGCTCGGGGTTGCGCAGTGCCCACAAAGCGATGTAGCCCGAAAAAAGCAAGGCCAGCATCAAACCCGGAAAGACGCCCGCGATGAAAAGTTTGGCGATTGACACTTCGGCTGTCACGCCGTAAACAATCATGATGATTGACGGCGGAATCAATAGCCCCAGCGTGCTGGCACCTGCCAGCGTACCGACGATCATGTGCTCCGGGTAGCCACGGCGCTTCAGTTCGGGCAGTGTCATCTTGCCGATGGTGGCGCAGGTGGCCGCGCTCGAGCCAGAGACCGCAGCAAAGATGGTGCAGCCCACCACGTTGGTGTGCAGCAACCTGCCGGGTAGCGCCTGCATCCAGGGCGAGAGACCTTTGAACATGTCTTGCGACAAACGGGTGCGAAAAAGAATCTCGCCCATCCAGATGAAAAGAGGCAGTGCGGTCAAGGTCCAGCTTGACGCCGTGCCCCAGATGGTCACCGCCATCGCGTCACCCGCCGGGCGTGCGGTGAACAGTTCCATGGCGATCCATGCGACGCCCGACAGCGTCAGGCCAATCCAGACACCGCTGCCCAAAATTAGGAACAGCGAGACCACCAACAGGGCCATGATGGCAAGATCGTTCATGCGAAAAGTTCGGTTGGGTTATTCATTGCGCAGGGCTTCGTCGCTGGTGTGAACCACACGTCGACCTTGTATTTCCAGCAGCGCTTCATCGATGAAGGCGAGCGAAAAAATGACTGAGCCATAGGCCATGGCGATCTGCGGGAGCCACAACGGCGTGGCGTCACTGCCTGTGGAAATGTCGTTGAATACATGTGACTGCCAAGCCAGCTTGCAGCTGTAAAACGCAAACAAGACAGCCAGAAATACGGCTATCCCCAGCGCAAACAATTCCATACCTTTTTTCCAGCGCCCGCGCAGGGCGTTGAGCAGCAGTGTGACGCGAATGTGCTCACCGCGTTTGAGCGTGTGGGCCATCGCCAAAAATCCACTGGCCGCCATAAGGTAGCCAGCGTAGGCGTCAACGCCCGGCACATGAAAGTGCAACTGCCGGCTGACGATGGACAGCAGCACCATCAGCAGCAGGCCGAGCATGAAAAGCGCCGCCAAAGCGGCGGCGCTGTCGTAAATACCGTCTAGCAGTTTGCGCATGTCAGCCGTGCTTACTTGCGGTAAGCGTCAATGATGGCTTGGCCTTCAGGGCCCGCTTTGGCGAGCCATTCTTTGAGCATCACCTCACCGACTTTTTGCATGTCAGCTTTGAGCTGTGCAGAAGGCGGAGCAATCTGCATGCCGTTGGCCTTGAGGGTTTCAAGGGTCTTGGTGTTGACTGTTTTGCTGGCTGCCCAGCCGCGCACTTCAGCGTCGGCGGCGGCTTTTTGTAAGGCTTGTTTGGTGGCTGCGTCTAGGGCGTCAAAAGCCGCCTTGTTGACAATGACCGCATTTTTAGGCAGCCAAGCTTGCGCGTCGTAGTAGTACTTCAGGTGCTCGAAGAGCTTGCTGTCAACGCCGGTGGCGCCGGAGGTCATGGTTGACTCAACGACGCCGGTGGCCAGCGCTTGTGAGAACTCAGCTGCCTGCACCGTCACGGGTTGGGCACCGACGAGTTCTGCAATGCGTGCGGTAGACGGGCTGTAGGCGCGCCACTTGATGCCTTTGAGGTCAGCGGCAGAGTTGATCGGCTTCTTGGCATAAATGCCCTGCGGTGGCCACGCCACTGAGTAAAGCAACTGCATGCCTTGCTCAGCGAGTTTTTTCTCTAGGGCTGGTTTCTGGGCCTTGTACAGCTTCATGGACGTGTCGTAGCTGTCGGCCAGAAAGGGCAGGCCGTCGGTGCCGAAGATTTGCCATTCGTTTTGGAAGTTGGCCAGCAAAATTTCGCCTGCTTGTGCTTGACCGCCTTGCACGGCGCGTTTGATCTCGGTGGCTTTGAACAGCGACGCGTTGGCGTGAACCGTGATCTTCAGTTTGCCGCCGCTGGCCTTGTCGACGTCGTTGGCGAACTGCGCTAGGTTTTCGCTGTGGAAGTTGGTGCTGGGGTAGGCCGCAGGCAAGTCCCATTTGGTTTGAGCCATGGCGGTAGACCCGAAGCTCAAGGCTGCCGTGACAGCAGTGACAGCGGTGAGCAAGGCGAACTTGAATTTCATGACGGGCTCCTGGGATTGAACGGTGGTTAGGGCAATTCGGTGCTTGTGGCTCAGTGCGATAAGCTGAAACACAGGGCCTGAGGATAGACGCAAATTTAATGCCAATTGACCCGGACATACCCCAGCGACAAAATTATGTCAGTCCTTGGCATTGCCTTATCCTTGCCCTTGCCCCCATTTTCTGGAACCTCATGACCTCACTTTTTCAAGACGCACAGTCGATCAATTTAACCGGCGAACCCATGACCGATAAACGCTGGCAATTCTGGATCGACCGGGGCGGCACATTCACCGATGTCGTGGGTAAAAAGCCAGATGGCTCGCTTGTCACGCATAAGCTGCTGTCTGAAAATCCAGAGCATTACCGCGATGCGGCGGTGGCCGGTATTCGTCATTTGCTGGGGCTGAAAGCTGGCGAGCCGGTGAGCGCCGACGTGGTCGAGTGCGTGAAGATGGGCACCACGGTGGCGACCAATGCGTTGTTGGAGCGCAAGGGCGAGCCAACGCTGTTGGTGACAACGCGTGGCTTCAAGGACGCGCTGCGCATCGGTTACCAAAAC
>JBEDKR010000122.1:0-6376 GCA_041172005.1 Pseudomonadota bacterium | reverse complement strand
GAACGGGAAGCGGAAGTAGACGATGGCAAAAGCCGACAGCAGCGAGATCGAAATCTTGCCGACCGTGATCACCATGGCCGTGACGAAGCTGACCCACATCATGTGGGCCACCGTGGTGTTGGAGCCCAGTTTGCCGTCGCCAAACAGCGCGGCTTTGTAGGTTTCCCACATGTTGCTGCCGGGCAGCAATGGCATCGGCACTTGCACGATGGCGTCGGCCGTGTGGGTCGAGGCGATGAGCGCTAAGTAAAGGGGAAAAGCCACCACCAGTACGCCGAGCAACATCACGGTGTGGGACAAGAAGGTGAGCCAGCGGCTGCGGTCAACCATCAGTAGTTCACTTTCTTTTCGACGTAGCGGAATTGCACCACCGTGAGTGCCACCACGATCATCATCAGGATCACCGACTGCGCAGCCGAGCCGCCCAAGTCCAGTGCCTTAAAGCCGTCTTGGTAGACCTTGTAAACCAAGATCGAGGTCGCTTGGCCGGGGCCACCGGCTGTCATCGCATCAATGATGCCGAAGGTGTCGAAGAAGGCGTAGACGATGTTGATGACCAGAAGGAAGAAGGTTGTCGGCGACAACAAGGGAAGCTGTATGCTCCAAAAACGTCGCCACGGACCGGCGCCGTCAATTGAAGCGGCCTCGATCAGCGACTTGGGGATCGACTGCAGGCCGGCCAAGAAGAACAGGAAGTTGTAGGAGATCTGTTTCCAGACCGACGCGATGACGATCAGCGCCATGGCTTGGCCCTCGTTCATGAGGTGGTTCCAGTTGTAGCCCAGCTGGCCCAGACCATAAGACAGCACGCCGATGGAAGGCGAGAAGATGAAAATCCACAACACGCCGGCAATGGCGGGCGCTACCGCGTAGGGCATGATCAGCAGCGTTTTGTAGGCCATGGCACCGCGCACGACGCGGTCGGCAAAGATGGCCAGCACCAGTGACAACGTCAGGCCGATGACCGCCACCAGCACCGAGAACTGCGCCGTGATCTTGAACGAGGCGTGGTAGGTGGGGTCGTTGAACAGTCGGTGAAAGTTATCCAGCCCGACGAATTCGCGGCTCATGCCGAAAGGGTCTTCTAGGTGCAGGGACTGCAGCAGGGCTTGGCTCGCCGGCCAGAAAAAGAAGACGCTGATGATCAGCATTTGCGGCAGGATCAGCGCCCAGGGCAGCCAGCCGGAGCGGAAAAGTACGCGTTTTTCCATGAGACATCATCATTAAAAAGCCGCCGGGGTCCCTTGCGGGGCCGCGGAGGCTGGGTGCGGGTTCAGTGCTTATTATTGGTGCTTACTTTTTGCTGTTAGCCTGCTCGAAGCGGACCAGCAGTTCATTGCCGCGCTTGACGATGGCGTCCAGCGCGTCCTTGGCCGACTTCTTGCCGGACCAGACTTGTTCCATCTCTTCGTCCTCGATGGTGCGGATTTGCACGTAGTTGCCCAAGCGGATGCCGCGTGACTTGTCGGTCACCTTGCGCACCATCTGCTGCACGGCAATGTCGGTGCCGGGGTTCTTTTGGTAGAAACCGGACTTGTCGGTCAGGTCGTAGGCGGCCATGGTGATCGGCAGGTAGCCGGTGCGTTGGTGGCTGGCGGCTTGCACCTTGGTCTGCGACAGGAAGTCGAAGAACTTGGCCACGCCCTTGTACTCGTCGGCCTTCTTGCCAGACATGACCCACAGTGAGGCGCCGCCGATGACGGTATTTTGCGGTGCGCCCTTGACGTCGGCGTAGTAGGGCAGCGGGGCTAAGCCGTAGGCAAACTTGGCGTTCTTGGAGACGTCACCGTAGAAGCCGGACGAGGTCTGGATCATGGCGCACTCGCCGGCCGTGAACGACGCTTGGGCGTTGGAGCCGCGGCCTTTGTAGACAAACTCGCCCGCGGCGGCTGCCTTGGACAGGTTTTCGATGTGTTTGACGTGAAGCGGCGAATCGACCTTCAGGCGTGCGTCCATGCCGTTCAGGCCATTGCCCTTGGTGGCGAACTCGACGTTGTGCCAGGTGGAGAAGCTTTCCAGCTGGGTCCATCCCATCCAGGCCAGCGTCATCGGGCAGCTGTGGCCGCTTTCCTTGAGTTTCTTGGCGGCGGCGAAGACTTCAGGCCAAGTGGCGGGTGCCTTGTCGGCATTCAGGCCGGCCTTCTTGAAGGCGTCCTTGTTGTAGTAGAAAACGGTGGTGGAGCTGTTAAAAGGGAAACTCAGCATCTGACCGTTGGGGGCCGTGTAGTAGCCGGCCACGGCGGGGATGTAGGCCTTGGGGTCGAACGTCAAACCGGCATCGCTCATGACCTTGCCGACCGGCACGGTCGCGCCTTTGCTGGCCATCATGGTGGCGGTGCCCACTTCGAACACCTGCAGCACGTGTGGCGCGTTGCCCGAACGGAAGGCTGCGATGGCGGCCGTCATGGACTCGTCATAGCTGCCCTTGAAGGTCGGCACGATCTTGTAGTCTTTCTGGCTGTCGTTGAATTGTTTGGCCAGGTCATTGACCCACTGGTTGTTGACAGCGGTCATCGAATGCCACCACTGGATGTCGGTTTGTGCTTGGCTGGCTAGCGGGGCGAGCAGGGCGCTGGCGGCCAGCGCGAGTGCGGTGAAGCGAATCTTCATGGGAACTCCTGAAATGGTGAGAGCAGTAAAACTAACAGTTTATGAATAATTTGTGACAGTTGTTTTACATGGCCGGCTGTAAATCAACAACCGGAGTTTCCATGAGGTTTGTCAGCCTTAGGCGGTGTGACGGTTCCCACGCTGCGGTAACATTGACTTTCAGGTGGGTTCTGCCACCTTGGCTGCTAACTTTTGCACGATGAACGCTCTTACTACTCTTGATGAATTTCATGCCATCACCGGCAATGCTGGTGATTTGACGTCAGGCCTTGCCGCTGAGCAAGCCCGCATTCGTGAAATTCCTTACAACTACACCTCTTTTTCTGACCGCGAAGTCGTGATTCGCCTACTCGGTGCACGCGCTTGGGATTTGCTGAACCGGCTGCGCGACGAGCGCCGGACCGGTCGTTCCGCCCGCATGCTGTACGAAGTGCTGGGCGATGTCTGGGTGGTGCAGCGCAATCCCTATTTGCAGGACGACCTGCTGGACAACCCGAAACGCCGCAAGTTGCTGGTTGAGGCCTTGCAGCACCGTCTTGGCGAAGTAGAAAAACGCCGCACGCCGGGTGCAGATGCCGAGCGCGACGCCATCGTCGGCGAACTGCTGGGCTTGGCGCGGGCTGCGGTGGAGAAGTTTTCCGTCTCTTTCAAACACATGGCCGACCTGCGCCGCCAGACCGAGCGCAAGCTCGGCAAGTGCACGCAAAAAGACAACATCAAATTCGACGGTCTGTCGCGCGTCTCGCATGTGACAGACGCTACTGACTGGCGCGTTGAGTACCCGTTCGTGGTGCTGATGCCCGACACCGAGGTCGAAATGGCCGGCATGGTTAAGGGTTGCATTGAACTCGGTTTGACGATTGTCCCGCGTGGCGGCGGCACCGGTTACACCGGCGGCGCGATTCCCCTGACTTGGAAATCAGCCGTCATCAACACCGAAAAACTCGAAGCCATGACCGAGGTGCAAAAGGTCATGTTGCCGGGCTTGGCTGATGCCGTTCCGACCATCTGGACCGAAGCCGGTGTGGTAACGCAGCGCGTCGCCGACATGGCCGAGAAAGCCGGTTTTGTTTTTGCGGTAGACCCAACGTCCGCCGAAGCCTCCTGCATTGGCGGCAATATCGCCATGAACGCGGGCGGCAAAAAAGCTGTGTTGTGGGGCACTGCGCTCGACAATTTGGCCTCTTGGCGCATGGTCACGCCCGACGCGGAGTGGCTTGAGGTGGTTCGTTTGAACCACAACCTCGGCAAGATTCACGACGTCGAGGTGGCGAGCTTTGAGCTCAACTATTTCAAAGCCGACGGCAAGACGCCGATCCGCACTGAGCGCTTGGACATTCCGGGCAAGAGTTTTCGCAAAGAAGGCCTCGGCAAAGACGTCACCGACAAGTTTTTGAGCGGTCTGCCAGGCATTCAAAAAGAAGGCTGCGACGGCCTCATCACCAGCGCGCGCTGGATCGTGCACCGCATGCCGGTGCACACACGCACCGTGTGTCTGGAGTTTTTTGGCAATGCCAAAGACGCAGTGCCGAGCATCGTCGAGATCAAAGATTTCATGTTTGCTGAGCAAAAGCGCGGCGGTGCGATTTTGGCCGGCTTCGAGCACTTGGACGACCGCTACCTGAAGGCGGTGGGTTATGCCACTAAATCCAAGCGCGGCGGCCTGCCGAAGATGGTGTTGTTCGGTGACATCGCTGGCGACGACGCTGATGCCGTGGCGCGCGCTACGTCTGAAGTGGTGCGCTTGGCCAACTCGCGTGAAGGCGAGGGCTTCATCGCCGTCAGTCCCGACGCACGTAAAAAATTCTGGCTCGACCGCAAGCGCACGGCGGCTATTTCGCGCCACACCAATGCCTTCAAGATCAATGAAGACGTGGTCATCCCGCTGCCGCGCATGGCCGAGTACACAGACGGCATAGAGCGAATCAACATTGAGTTGAGCTTGGCCAACAAGCTCAAGTTGTGCAACGAACTCGAAGCCTTTTTCGCCAAAGGCCAGCTGCCTTTGGGCAAGTCTGACGACGCCAACGACATCCCTTCGGCTGAGCTGCTCGAAGACCGTGTGGTGCAGGCGCTGGCGCTGGTGCGCGAGGTTCGCACGCTGTGGCGCGGCTGGTTGGACAACGTGGAAACCTTGTTCCCAGAGTTGCAAAACCATGGCTTGCGCGCCAGCTGGAAAACCCAGCTCCGCGCGCCGTTGCAAGCGATTTTTAACGGTGCTGCGTTCCAGCCGATTCTGGCTGAATGCATGGCTGTGCATAAGCGTGTGCTGAAGGGCCGTGTCTGGATCGCTTTGCACATGCATGCGGGTGACGGCAATGTCCACACCAACCTGCCTGTCAACAGCGATGACTATGACATGCTGCAAACCGCCCACGCGGCAGTGGCCCGCATCATGGTGTTGGCGCGTTCGCTGGATGGTGTGATTTCAGGTGAGCACGGCATCGGCATCACCAAGCTTGATTTCCTGACCGAAGCTGAGTTGCAGCCCTTCACCGACTACAAAAAACGGGTTGACCCGGAAGGCCGCTTCAACAAAGGCAAGCTGCTGCGCGATGCCGATTTCCCGGCTGATTTGACCAACGCTTACACGCCGAGCTTTGGCTTGATGGGGCACGAGTCGCTGATCATGCAGCAGTCCGACATTGGCGCGATCGCCGGCAGCATCAAAGATTGCCTGCGCTGCGGTAAGTGCAAACCGGTGTGTGCCACGCACGTGCCGCGCGCCAACCTGCTGTACAGCCCGCGCAACAAAATTCTGGCAACCTCGCTGCTGATCGAAGCCTTCTTGTACGAAGAGCAAACCCGGCGCGGCATCTCGATCAAGCATTGGGAAGAATTTGAAGACGTGGCTGACCACTGCACGGTTTGCCACAAGTGCCTGACGCCGTGCCCGGTCGATATTGACTTTGGCGAGGTCTCGATGAACATGCGCAACTTGTTGCGCAAGATGGGGCAAAAGTCGTTCCGGCCTGGCAATGCGGCGGCGATGTTGTTCTTGAACGCCACCAACCCGCAGACCATCAAGTTCATGCGTAGCGCCATGGTCGATGTTGGTTTCAAGGTGCAGCGCGTGGCCAATGATTTGATGCGCTCTTTGACGCGCAAACAGACCGCCAAGCCGCCTTCCAGCGTGGGCAAGGCGCCGATCAAAGAGCAGGTGATTCACTTCATCAACAAGAAGATGCCGGGCGGTTTGCCGAAGAAAACCGCGCGGGCACTGCTTGACATTGAAGACAACAATTACGTCCCGATCATCCGCAACCCGCAGAACACGACGGCCGAAACCGAAGCCGTGTTTTATTTCCCGGGTTGTGGTTCTGAGCGTTTGTTTTCGCAGGTCGGGCTGGCGACGCAGGCCATGCTCTGGCATGCCGGTGTGCAAACCGTTTTGCCGCCGGGCTATTTGTGCTGCGGTTACCCGCAGCGCGGCAGCGGTCAGTTCGACAAGGCGGACAAGATCATCACCGACAACCGCGTGCTGTTTCACCGCATGGCGAACACGCTCAACTATCTTGAGATCAAGACCGTGGTGGTGAGTTGCGGTACCTGCTATGACCAGTTGCAGGGTTACGAGTTCGAGAAGATTTTTCCCGGTTGCCGCATCATCGACATCCACGAGTACCTGCTTGAGAAAAACATCACGCTGCGAACCGATGAGCCTGGTCAAGGCTATCTGTACCACGACCCGTGCCACAGCCCGATGAAATTGCAAGAGCCGATGAAGACGGTCAAAGCCTTGCTCGGTGACAACGTTTTGAAGAAT
>JBEDKR010000121.1:0-6392 GCA_041172005.1 Pseudomonadota bacterium | reverse complement strand
CCATCGATTTCTTTCTTGACGCCGTCGGTCAAACCGTCGGAGCCAATCATGACAACCGGGTTGAGGTGATGCGCATCAGCGCGGTGATCTTTGCGCTGGGCAGGGGTGAGGATTATTTTGGCCATGTGCTAATTATCGGCGCAACTGCAATCACCACGACGCCAAGTCCTTTGGCGAGGGACAATAGAGGTATGAAAGTTAAGACTCAAAGCAAAAAGGTGAACAAGGCATGGTTGAACGACCACGTCAACGACACCTATGTAAAACTGGCCAAGCAAGAGGGTTACCGCGCCCGGGCAGCCTACAAAATCAAGGAAATTGACGACACACTCGGGCTCATCAAACCCGGCTACTGCGTGGTCGATTTAGGCAGCACGCCGGGGGCTTGGAGTCAGTACGTCAGGCGAAAATTGTCCCCGGTAGGTGCTGCTGTGGGTGCACTCAATGGTCAGATTATTGCGCTCGACCTGTTGCCAATGGACCCGGTGGAGGGCGTTGTCTTCATTCAGGGTGACTTTCGTGAGGATGCGGTGCTCAGTCAGCTGGAGCAAGCGCTGGACAAAACCCGCAAGGTGGATGTGGTGATCTCTGATATGGCCCCTAATCTCTCGGGCATTGGCGCAGCAGATGCCGCCCGAATCTCGCATTTGGTGGAGTTGGCGGTTGAATTTGCGCAAAAACACCTGAAGTCTGACGGTGCACTGGTGGTCAAGCTGTTTCATGGTGACGGCTACAGTGACTTGGTGAAACTCTTTAAATCGGTGTTTCGGGTCGTTAAACCGATCAAGCCCAAGGCCTCTAGGCCCGGTTCTTCGGAGACATTTTTAATCGGCATGGGCTTGAAGGACGCTTGATTCGGCGTAAAACCCGGAGAAACCCGCTTCCGCCAAGGGGCTGAAGTGTTCAGCTCCTTGGAGTTGGGCTCTTGAAACCCTTAAAATGGTGCGCATCTGCATTACTGTTCTTACAACGGAGTACTCCTTGAACAATCAGTGGTTTTCGAAAATTGCGGTTTGGTTAGTCATCGCCATGGTGCTGTTCACCGTGTTCAAACAATTTGACACACGTGCGGGCGCTAGCTCGGCCTACTTGGGCTACTCAGATTTCCTTGAAGAAGTTCGAGGCAAGCGCATCAAAACAGCCACCATCGCTGAAGGTCAGGGCGGTACCGAAATTGTGGCTGTGACCAACGATGACCGGCGCATCCGCACCACGGCCACCTATTTAGACCGTGGTCTGATTGGTGACTTGATAGCCAACGACGTCAAGTTCGACGTCAAGCCACGCGAAGAGGGCTCGATGCTGATGACTCTGCTCGTCAGCTGGGGCCCGATGTTGCTGCTGATTGGCGTCTGGGTGTACTTCATGCGCCAAATGCAGGGCGGTGGCAAAGGTGGTGCTTTCAGTTTCGGCAAAAGCAAAGCTCGCTTGACCGACGAAGCCAACAACACCGTGACCTTCGCTGACGTTGCCGGTTGCGACGAGGCCAAAGAAGAAGTCAAAGAAATTGTCGACTTCCTGAAAGACCCCTCCAAATTCCAAAAGCTCGGTGGACGTATTCCGCGCGGCCTGTTGCTGGTTGGCCCGCCGGGTACCGGAAAAACCTTGCTGGCCAAAGGCATTGCAGGCGAAGCCAAAGTTCCTTTCTTCTCAATTTCAGGTTCTGACTTCGTTGAAATGTTTGTCGGTGTGGGTGCTTCCCGCGTCCGTGACATGTTCGAGAACGCCAAGAAAAACGCCCCGTGCATTATTTTCATTGACGAAATTGACGCAGTCGGTCGCCAGCGTGGCGCAGGCGTGGGCGGCGGTAACGACGAACGTGAACAAACTCTCAACCAGATGTTGGTCGAGATGGACGGTTTTGAAACCAATGTCGGCGTGATCGTGGTGGCGGCCACCAACCGCCCTGACATTCTGGATGCAGCCTTGTTGCGCCCAGGCCGATTTGACCGTCAGGTCTATGTGACGCTGCCCGATATTCGCGGCCGCGAACAGATTCTCAATGTGCACATGCGCAAAGTCCCGTTGGGCCAAGACGTCAACGCCAGCATCATTGCGCGCGGTACGCCCGGCATGTCGGGCGCTGACTTGGCCAACCTCTGCAACGAAGCGGCTTTGATGGCTGCACGCCGCAGTGCCCGCGTGGTGGAGATGCAAGACTTTGAAAAGGCCAAGGACAAAATCCTGATGGGCCCTGAGCGTAAAAGCATGGTCATGCCTGAAGAAGAGCGTCGCAACACGGCTTATCACGAGTCGGGTCATGCGCTGCTGGGCAAATTGCTGCCCAAGTGCGATCCGGTTCACAAGGTCACCATCATCCCGCGTGGCCGTGCCCTCGGCGTGACCATGAGCCTGCCGGCGCAAGACCGTTACAGCTATGACCGCGAGTACATGTTGAGCCAGATCAGCATGTTGTTTGGCGGCCGGATTGCTGAAGAAGTGTTCATGAACCAAATGACCACCGGCGCCAGCAACGACTTTGAGCGTGCAACCTCTATCGCCCGTGACATGGTGACCCGCTACGGCATGACCGAAGCGCTGGGCCCCATGGTTTATGCTGAAAATGAAGGTGAAGTGTTCTTGGGTCGTTCCGTGACCAAGACCACCAACATGAGTGAGCAGACCATGCAAAAGGTCGACTCCGAAGTGCGCCGCATCATTGACCAGCAGTACCGCTTGGCACGTGATCTGATTGAAGGCAATCAGGACAAGATGCACGCCATGGCCAAAGCCCTGATGGAGTGGGAAACAATTGACGTCGAACAACTCGACGACATCATGGCCGGTCGTGAGCCACGCGCGCCAAAAGACTGGGTGCCACGCAACCCATCGGTGGGTGGTAGCACGCCGCCAAGCGGTGGAACACCTGCGGTGACGGTCGAGCCGGCTGAACCGGCACCCACCGTGGCTTGAGTTCACGCAAGCGCTAGTTAAAAAACCGGGGCCTTGCCCCGGTTTTTCTTGGTCTCTACTTTTTTGTCTTTGCTGTAACGCAGAGCTCCCTCAATACAGTGGCGCAGGAGGCGCGTGTGGTGATGAATTCCTTCTGGCAAACCAGCCGTTTTCAGATCGATCTGGCTAAGCCTCAGGTCATGGGCATCGTCAATGCCACGCCCGACTCTTTTTCCGATGGCGGCGCTTATTTTTCTAGCCGCAGCACAGCCAGTGTTTTGGCACATTGCGAGCAGCTTCTCAAAGAGGGCGCAGACATTCTGGACATTGGCGGCGAGTCCACCCGGCCGGGCGCGGTCGCTCTGCCCCTAGACGAAGAGTTGGCACGTGTGCTGCCGGTGGTGCGCCATGCGGTGCAATTAGGCATTCCGATTTCAGTCGACACCTACAAGCCCGAAGTGATGCAAGCCGTGCTGGACTTGGGTGCAGACATCATCAATGACATTTGGGCTTTGCGCAAACCGGGTGCCGCACAGGTGGTGGCCGGTCACCGCCGTTGCGGGGTTTGCTTGATGCACATGCACCGTGAACCCCTCACCATGCAAACAGCTCCGATGACGGGTGACGTTGTGGCGCAAGTCCGTGAATTTTTGCAGCTCATCGCCCAAAGTTTGCAGGGCGCCGGTGTCGATCACGCCCGCATCGTGCTCGATGTGGGTGTCGGCTTTGGTAAAACTGTGGCGCAAAATTTATCGCTCTTGCAGCGGCAGTCTGAAATTTCGAATTTGGGTTTTCCGCTGCTGGCCGGCTGGTCGCGAAAATCATCACTGGCGACGCTGTGTGCGGACAAGACTGAAGGCGCTGATATGCCGATGCCTTTGTCGACGTCCGAGCGCGTGGTACCCAGCATCGCTGCAGCATTGTTGGCTGTTGAGCGCGGCGCGCGGGTGGTTCGGGTGCATGATGTGCGGGAGACAGTGCAAGCCCTCAAAGTTTGGACCGCCGCGTCCATGTGAGTCACGTTTGCGGCTATCAAAAATAACAAGCAAGGGCATGGCCCGGGAGTTTTTCAAATGAGCAGACAGTATTTCGGCACCGACGGCATTCGCGGCACGGTTGGCCAAGCCCCCATCACGCCTGACTTCGTTTTGCGCTTGGCCCACGCGGTGGGCCGTGTGTTGAAGCAGTCCGAGGAGCGCCCAACAGTGCTGATTGGCAAAGACACGCGGATTTCGGGCTACATGCTGGAGAGTGCGCTGGAGTCAGGTTTCAATTCGGCCGGTGTCGACGTCGTCTTGCTCGGCCCCTTACCAACGCCTGGTGTGGCTTACTTGACGCGCACCCAGCGCGCCAGCTTGGGTGTGGTCATCAGCGCCAGTCATAACGCTTTTGCTGACAACGGGATCAAGTTTTTCAGCGCCCACGGCACCAAGTTGTCTGACGCTTGGGAAGAAGCGGTAGAAGCTGCACTGGCGCAGCCACCGGTCTGGGTTGACTCCGCGAACCTGGGCAAAACCAAGCGTCTAGACGATGCTGCTGGCCGCTATATCGAATTTTGCAAAAGTACCTTCGCTCACGACCTGACCCTGAAGGGTCTGAAGATCGTGGTCGACGCCGCGCACGGTGCGGCTTATCAGGTGGCACCAGAAGTTTTTCACGAACTGGGCGCCGACATCGTTTGCATCGGCTGCGCACCCGACGGCATGAACATCAACCACGAGGTGGGCGCGACACATCCGGAGGCTCTGATTGCTGCCGTGAAGGCACATGGTGCCGACTACGGTGTGGCACTCGACGGCGATGCAGACCGCTTGCAGTTGGTGGACGCGAACGGCCGGCTGTTCAACGGTGATGAAGTCTTATTTTTGATGGTCAATGAGCGCTTGGCCCGCGGCGAAGTTGTCACCGGTGCCGTCGGCACTTTGATGACCAACTTGGCTGTGGAAGTTGCTCTTAAGGCGCGTGGCGTGCAATTTGTGCGAGCCAAGGTTGGAGACCGTTACGTGCTAGAAGAGTTGGAGAAAAATGGCTGGCTGCTAGGCGGTGAAGGCTCCGGCCATTTGCTGGCGCTGGACAAACACACCACCGGCGACGGCCTGATCAGCGCTTTGCAGGTGCTGCAAGCATGTGTGCGCAGCGGCAAACCGTTGTCAGAGTTGTTGTCTGACGTGACGCTGTTCCCGCAAATTTTGCTGAACGTGCGCTTGCGGCCAGGTCAGGACTGGAAGTCTAGTTCGGCCTTGCAAGCTGAGAGCAAAGCAGTTGAAGCCGAACTGGGCGAGACGGGGCGAATTCTGATTCGCGCTAGCGGCACCGAACCGCTGCTGCGCATCATGGTCGAAGCCCGTGATGCGGCGCAAGCCAAGAGCTGCGCTGAGCGTTTGGTGGCGGCGGTGCAACTCGGATAGCGCCAGCGTCTAGTGCGTCAAGTCGCCGCTTGCAGTCCGTTGTTGAAATGGGCATGCATGGCTTGTGTTGCAGCCGCCACATCGCGCGCCAGCAATGCGTTCATGATGGCTTGGTGCTCGGCGAGTGACTCCTGAATACGACCGCTTTTCAGCAGTGAGTTGTGCCTGTTCAGCTTCATGACTTTTCGCAGGTCAGCGACCATTTGGTCTCGCCAGCGGTTGTCGGCTATTTCTAGCAGGCGTATGTGAAAGCGCTCGTTGACTTGGAAAAACTTCTCACGGTTACCGACTGATTTTTCGAGCTCACGGTGCAAAATTTGCAACTCTTTGAGTTGTGCGTCAGTTGCTTGGGTCGCCACCACGCCCGCTGCATCGCTTTCGAGCAAGGCCAGCAAGTGGTACACATCCGTCAGGTCGCGCTCGGACACTTCAGTCACGTAGGCGCCGCGCCTGAGCTTCATGGTCACCAGCCCCTCGGTGGCGAGTACTTTCAAGGCTTCGCGCAGGGGGGTTCTGCTGATGCCGTATTCCTCGGCCAGCTTGAGTTCATCAATCCAGCTGCCCGGTGTCAATTCCCGGTTGAAAATACGCTGACGCAAGAGTTCAGCGACCTCTTGGTAAAGCGCACGCGGGGTCAGTGAGGCAGTGGCCATAAGTCAGTTCCTGACGATCTTAATTCTGAATTCATAATTATAAATGATGTAAACTGCTCGCTGTGAAGAATCCCGGCGGTTGGCGCAGACGGTGCGTTGCTGCTCTCTTAAAGACACGTTAACCTTGGTGCGCCATGAGTCAAAAACCACCTTCAGCCCCAGAATTCAACCCTGCCAGCCTTGAAGATTGGGGCTGCGCCGCCGCCAAGTCGGCGCCGGGCGGCGACGTGAATGCCTTGAACTGGCAAACCCCCGATGGCATCAGCGTCAAGCCGTTGTACACCGCTGAAGACGTCAAGGACCTGCCTTATACCAACACGCTTCCGGGTTTTGAGCCCTTCATTCGGGGGCCTCAGGCCACCATGTACGCAGTGCGACCTTGGACGATTCGGCAGTACGCCGGCTTTTCAACAGCCGAAGAATCCAATGCGTTTTACCG
>JBEDKR010000120.1:0-6393 GCA_041172005.1 Pseudomonadota bacterium | reverse complement strand
TGGTGTTGCGCAAGATGCCAATGTTTTCGATCTCGATTTCGACGGTGTCACCTTGCTTCATCCAAACCGGCGGCGTGCGTGCCTGACCTACGCCTGCTGGTGTTCCCATGATGATCAAGTCGCCCGGTTCCAGGGTCATGCATTCAGTGACGAGTTGGATGGTTTCCGCCACGCCCCAGATCATGTCGCGGGTGTTGGCGTCTTGCATGATCTGACCGTTCAGGCGGGACTGAATGCGCAGCTCTGAAGCACCGGCCGGGAGCTCGTCAGCCGTCACCAGCACCGGGCCAAAACCACCAGTGCGGTCGAAGTTTTTACCGATACTCCACTGCGGCGTTTTCTTTTGGTAGTCCCGCACCGAGATGTCGTTGAAGCAGCTGTAGCCGAAGACGGCGTCCAGCGCGTTGTCCATCGTGGCGTGCTTGACAGTCTTGCCGATGATGACGGCGACTTCGGCTTCATAGTCAAAACGGACCGAGACTTTCGGACGCAAGGCTTTCGCATTTGGCGCGAGCAGCGAGGTGGCTGTGCGCATGAAGAACCACGGGTACTCGGGCTTGTCACGGCCGCCTTCTTTGGCGTGGTCAAAGTAGTTCAGTCCTAAGCAGATGATCTTGCCAGGCTCGGGGAGCAGTGGTGACAGTGTCAAGCTGGCCAGTGGCATGCGCGGGGCTGTAGATTGAATCGCGGCCTTGGCGGCTGCGACCATGTCGACGCCGTTGCGCAGGTTGGTGCGCAGGTCACTGCTCAAGTTGGGCAAAGCTTGCTGCAGGTCAATGACGTCGGACCCGGTGACCACGCCGAGGCGGTCTTGGTTCTGCTGGCGGAAAGTGGTGAAACGCATGGAAAGTCCTGAAGAAAAAAAGATGGCTTAAATTGCGGAATAAATTAAAAATCAGGTTGGGGCAAATAGCACAGCGCGCTGGGCCACCTTGAGTACGGCGCTTGGCGGTGCTGAGATGCCCCATTGGTCGACGCGGCCGGGTGGCCAGGTCCAGTCGCCGGGTTGTCCGGTTGCGTAGCTGTCATCGATTTGCTGAACATCTGAGGTGTACTCAATGACGATGTCGAAGGGCCCGACGAAGTAGTTGAAAACGTTGTTGCCCGGTCCGTGCCGGCCCGGCCCCCACTCGATGCCGAAGCCGGCGTCTTTCATGCGGCCACCGCCGCGCATCACGGCGTCCGCATCAGCCACCACAAAGGCCACATGATTGAGTGCATCGTTGTCAGTGTCGCCCAGCGCAATGCTGTGGTGGTCGCTGTTGCAGCGCATGAACGCCATGATGCGAGTCCGGTCTGACAACGAGAAGTCCAGCACCTGTTCCATGAATGCGCGGGTGGCTTCGACGTCGTGGCTGTTGAGAACGGCATGCGCCAAACGGATGGGTGAGTCGGGCTTCACCGAGGTGTCCGAGTGCAAGGCATCGCCAAAGACCAGCTGAAACACACGGCCGTCGGGGTCGGCGATGGTTACGGCCATGCCACCACCGGGACTCTTCAGTTCAGTCAGCAGCTGCACCACACGACCGCCTGCTGAATGTGCCGCAGTGGCTGCCTGTTCTAAGGCTTGCAAGCTGCGAGCCCTGAGCGTGACGTAGCGTATCTGCGCGGGCCCGTCGTGTTGGTGCAAAGCCAGCACATGGTGGTCAGCGCCAGTGGCGCGCAGGTACAGCGCACCGGGCTCGCGAGCGGCCACGCTCAGGCCCCAAACACGGGTGTAAAAATCTTCAGCCAATGCCAAGTCGGGCACATTGAAGGCCACGCTGCGCAAGGCGCTGATGAGAGAAGATGCATGGGTCATGTTGCGGCTGGCCTTAGGTTGGACGAGGGGGTTGTAGATGCAGAACAGGGCAGACCTAAAAATCGTCTGGCATTGCCTTCAACCATTCTTTGCAGCCCGCCCGGCTCCAACACCGCTGCTTCAAGCCGTGTCACGGGCTGGTCATCGTGAAAGTTGAACGGGTAGTCGGTGCCGATCATCAGCTGGGTGTCGCCGTAGCAGTGCAGCAGATGCTTGAGCGTGGCTTCGTCGAAGACCAAGGTGTCGTAGAAAAATTTTCGCGCTTGCGCTGTGGGCGACTGCTGCACTGATTCGCGCAGCGCTGGAAACACGCTCATGGCTTGCTCCAGTCGCGGCAGCAACATCGGCAAGGTGCCGCCGCCGTGGCTGAAGGCCATGCGCAGACGGGGCCGACGCAAGATCAAGTTGCTGGTCAACACGGAGGCCGCAGCCAAGCCGACATCCGTCGGGTAGGCCAGCACCTGTTGAAGCGGTGCCGGTCCAATCAAGCGATCCATCCCCGTCGGCCGCAAAGCATGCACAAAAACTGCCATGTCGAGCGCTTCGCAAGCTTCAAAGAAAGGGTCTAGCCGAAGGTCGCCAATCACCATGCCGTTGATGTTGCTGCCGATTTCCACGCCCGCGAAACCAGGGGTTTGGCGCAGGTAGTCGAGTTCTTTGATCGCCAGATCAATGTCTTGCAGCGGCACGGCACCTAGGCCGATCAACTGGCCGCCGGACTCCGTCACCATGGCGGCGATTTGCTCATTCAGGTAGCGCACTAAAACGGCTGCATCGGCTGCTTTGAGCCAGTACGACAGCAATTCAGGCATGGGTGAAATGGCCTGTAAAGCCAAGCCCATGTCGGCAAAGTCAGCTAAGCGGCGCGACGTGCTCCAGCATTTGTCGGACACCGTCCGGTAGTTTTTCCCATCGATAACCACTTGCCGGTGGCAGGCGTCTACCGGTGCCATGCTGGGCCAGCCGGAGGGTGCGGCTGAGCCTAGAAATGATGGGAATTCGAACGGAATCACATGGGCGTGCGTGTCAACACCGCAGGCGCAATGTGAACGGAGTGTGCGGTTCAAGAGCGCGTCACTGCGGCTGGTGGGTTGGACTGTCGGCAGGTGCTGGTCATCTCTTGTCTCCTGTATTGATCAACGACGCTTGACTGCGTGCCGACGCTATTTTTTAGCAGTTTAAAAGGGCTCAAATCATTTATCCAGTCGATTCTCTGGATAAATACAATCCATCCCATGGATATAAAAGCTGTTGACCTGAACCTGCTGTTGGTGTTCGCCGCCATGATGAAACACCGCAGTGTGACCCGGGCTGCCGAGGCCTTGAGCTTGAGTCAACCCGCCATGAGCGCGGCGTTGGCGCGGCTGCGGGTCTTGCTGAACGATCCCTTGTTTGTGCGCTCGGGCTGGCAGATGCAGCCGACGCCGCGTGCGATCGAACTGGACGGGCCTGTGCGTCAAGTCGTCGAGATCATTCGGGCGGACATACTCCAACCGCTGACTTTTGACCCCGCCACGGCCCATCGCAGCTTCACACTGCTGATGCCGGACATTGGCGAGGTCAATTTTTTGCCGCGTATCTTGACGCTGTTGGCTGAGCAAGCACCGAACATTGACTTGCGCACCTTGGCCATGCCGCGTCATGCAGCAGCTGGTGCGCTTGAATCGGGCGCTGCCGAGCTGGCGATTGGCTACTACCCCGACTTAGAAAAACCCGGTTTTTATCGGCAGAAGTTAATTGATAACAGCCATGTTTGCGTTGTCCGTCAAAGTCATCCGGTCATCGGCTCGCGGATGACGCAGGCGCAGTTTTTGGCGGCCTCACATGCCGTCGCCAAACCTGATGGCCGGGAGCATGTCTTTGAGAAGTTCTTGCAACAAAAGGGGTTGAAGCGCCGCGTCGTTGTCGAGTTGTCGCACTTCATGAGCTTGCTGCCGATTGTTGAAAACTCTGATCTGGTGGCCACTGTGCCACGCGATTTAGCGCAGTTTTTCGTCTCCCACGGAAAAATTAAACTGGTCGAAATACCAATCAAGCCACCCGTGATTGACGTGCACTTGATCTGGCATCAGCGTTTCCAGAAAGACCCGGCGCATGTCTGGTTGCGGTCTTCGATTCACGAGGTGCTGGGCTGACATTATTCAAACCATGGATGGGATCTATTTGCCCAATCCACTTTCAAGCCCTTGTCTGAGCATTTACGATGCGGAAAAATCAAGAGGCAAGGCCATCCGATGACGCACGCTATTTCGTTGATCCCTCCGGTTCCAAATTTGGCTCTGTCGCGACGGCACCTGATCGCTGCCGCCAGCGGCTTAGCGCTTGCGCCTTTGAGCTTTGCGCAGAGGACATACCCTGATCATGCGGTGAAAGTCGTTGTGCCCAACGCGCCTGGCAGTTCGGTGGACACGATCGGCCGCGTTGTGTGCATTGAACTGTCGAGGCTTCTTGCGCAGCCTGTGGTGATTGACAACCGCGCGGGCGCAGCGGGTGCGATTGGCGTCGAGGCTGTTCGCAACGCGCCCGCTGACGGCTACAGCTTGCTGGTCGGTTCAAGCAGTGCCCTGTCGGTGGCGCCGTTGTTGCAAAAAGCCGTGACCTACAGCGCCTTGCGCGACTTCGAACTCATTTCTTTGATGGCCCTGTTGCCCAACGTGCTTGTATGCAATACCCAGTTGCCAGTGCAAAGTCTGGCGCAATTGAGCGCGTACGCAAAGTCCAAAGGCAGCGCCTCCAACATGGCGTCGGCGGGTGTGGGTTCGGTCAGTCATTTGGCTGGCATGGCGCTGCAGAACGCTGCCGGGTTCAAGTCGCTGCATGTGCCATACAAGGGCGGCGCCCAAGGCGTGGCGTCGGTGGTGTCTGGCGAAACAGACTGGGTGCTAACCCCCGCGCCGGCGGCCATGTCTCTGGTAGCTGCCGGCCGTTTGAGGCTGCTGGGCCACAGCATGCCCCCGACCAGTCAGCCCTTGGGTAATGTGCCCTCATTGGCAGTGACCTTGCCGGGGTTTGAGTTTTCCAGCTGGATTGGCATGATGGCCCCCAAAGGCGTGCCTGTGGCGGTCATTGAACTTTTGTCCAAGGCCATGGCGCTAGCGCTACAACGTCCGGAAGTACTGAAGGCGTTCGAGTCCAATGGGGCGGTGGCTCAGGCCTCATCTCCCGATGGTTTTCGCGCTTACTTGACCCGGGACATCGAGATCAATCGAAGGGCTGTTGCAACTGCAGGTCTGCAGCCTGAGTGAGTATCAATGGGTTGGTGCGTACGGCTGAAATGGCTATCGGAAATGCATTCCAATAGCCATTGACTAACTTGCGGATGCGTAAATTGAACCGACATAAGGGTTTGCAAAGCGCATCATCAAGGGTAGGCAGCGCTCAGCTGCGCAGATCAAAAAGAAGCCACCCATGTCTAACCCCGTCAGTATCCCCACTTGGTCTCAGTTGATTCAAGCCCACGCCCGCACCCATCCCAAGGTGTTGGTCGGTTTCGGTATTTCCGTGTTGGGTGTGCTGGCGCTGTTGCTGCAGGGCGAAGTCTGGCTCAACGCCTCGGAAAACGACACTGTTCGGTGGGCCTTGTGGGGCGGCATGGCGGGTTTTCTAGCCACCACCTTGGGGGCCATGCCGGTGCTTTTTTTGAATGGCTTGAAGCAAAAAACCGAAGACGTGATGCTCGGGGCGGCAGCCGGCATGATGCTGGCCGCGGCGGCTTTTTCTTTGCTGTTGCCCGGCTTGGCGGCCGGTGAAAAATTCACGGGCAATGCGGTGGGCGGTGCTGTGTTGGTGGTCGCGGGTATGGCGCTCGGCGTCATGCTGATGCTCGGTCTGGACCAGTTCACTCCGCACGAGCACGATAAAAGCGGTCCCTGCGGCCCTGGCAATGAGCGCTGTAATCGGGTTTGGTTGTTTGTGATGGCCGTGGCCATTCACAACTTGCCCGAAGGTATGGCGGTGGGCGTTAGTTTTGCGCAAGGCGACTTGAGCGTCGGTTTGCCCTTGGCCACAGCCATCGCTCTGCAAGACATTCCTGAAGGATTGGCCGTCGCCATGACACTGCGCTCCATCGGCACCAGCGCCTGGAAGTCAATTGGGGTCGCCGCGCTAGGCGGTTTGTTGGAACCCATCGGTGCCCTGATCGGTGTCAGTCTGGTCGGCAGTTCGGCCATGGCTTACCCGATTGGTCTGGGCCTAGCCGCTGGCGCCATGCTGTTTGTGGTGTCGCACGAAGTGATTCCCGAGACCCACCGCAACGGCCACCAAACATCCGCCACGATTGGCTTGATGGTTGGCTTTGCCATCATGATGGTGCTGGATACGACGCTGGGTTGAGGTTCAGTTGATGTTGGGGCCAACTCAATCGCGATAGCGCGTCATCACATACTCCCCCGGCGCAGGCGCGACTGAATCCAGCGGCGAGACTGGCCGAGCTGGTGCCATGCCGCTGCCGTGTGCCACCAACCATTCATGCCAAGCTGGCCACCACGACCCTTTGAAATGCGGCGCACGTTGCTTCCACGCTTCAGGCGACAGGCGTCGGTCGGTGGCTTTGGTGAGCAGCATTTGGTAGTCGCGGCCCGCATGGCCGGGCT
>JBEDKR010000119.1:0-6400 GCA_041172005.1 Pseudomonadota bacterium | reverse complement strand
GCGGTGTGCCAATGCGGATCAAGCCTTTGGGCGCACTCACAGCACCGCGAACCCGAGATTCCACCTCTTCAAAACGGTGCAGTAAATCTGCGCCGTCTTCCAGCAAGAACAGGCCGGCTTCGGTCAGACTCACACTTTTGGTGGTGCGCGTCAGCAATTGCGCGCCCAAGCTGTCTTCTAGCCATTTGATGTGCTTGGTGACGTTGCCCTTGGCCATGCCAAGCCGATCAGCCGCTGCGGTAAAACTTCGTCCGCGAGCTACTTCGGCAAAAATTTCGATGGCTCTGAGTCGATCCATGTGTCCCCCATCCCTTGTTTCAAGTATGCACCGCAACTGTTTCGAATTCGAGAACAATACTATTCCATTTTGAGGCTATGGTCGCGCTTCACTTGTCGCTAACATCACGAATTATTCAGCCATGACGGGCTTTGTTAACCTATAAAAACGACGGAGACACCCCTTGAGCCTTTCCCCAGAATCGACACTGAGCGCCAGCACCCAACTGATTCACCAACTGTTCTATTTTTTGGATGAAGCCGATTACCCCAAGTTGGCAGCGCTATTCACACCACAAGGCATTTGGAAACGTCAAGGCGAGGTGCTAGTAGGTCACGCGCAAATTCTGCAAGCTCTGTCAAAGCGCCCCACCACGCAGCGCATTCGTCACGTCATCAGCAACACCTTTTTATCCGCCTCTGAGGCAGCTTTGGCCACACTCACCGCCTACATGACGGCTTACCGTTTTGACAACGGCAAGCCTACAACCGGCGCCGTCACCATCAGCCGCCCATTCCGACTGTCAGTCGTCCACGCCAAACTGGAAGCCACAGCTGACGGCTGGCGCGTGGCCGAACTGGACTTGGTGCCAGAGTTTGAATTTGCCGCAGACACTGCGCCTGTGAATGCGAGCCAAGCATGAGCACGGCCAGCGCCACATCGTTTATTCACCAAGCGTTGCGCACCCGGGTGATTGCAAAGCCGGGCGCAGTCGCTGAACTTGGCCGCGAGCTGGCTCGGCTCGGCTGCAAGCGGCCGCTGCTGCTGTCAGGTCAGCGCACGACGGCTGGCCCAGTTTGGACAGAAGTTCGCACCGCTTTGGGCGACCTGCCCTTTTTAGCCGTGCAAGACATTGAGCCCCACTCCTCGCTGACGACGGTTGACCGTGTGGCTCAGCTGGCACGCGAACATGGTGCTGATGCGCTGGTGGCCGTTGGTGGTGGCAGTGTGTCAGACACGGCCAAGGCTGTCGCATTGGTGCTGGCGGAAGGCGCGCCACTGGCGCAACATGCCTCACGCTTCGTGCCGCCTGCAACCGTTTTGACACCCGATCTGGTTCAGCAGAAGCTGCCGATTTTGTCGATCGCCATGACCGCTTCCGGCGCTGAGGCAACACCCTCTTTGGGCATACGCACACCCGAAGGCATCAAGCTGCTTTTTTGGGATGCGCAACTGGCCAGCCGCGTTATTTTTCTGGACCCTGTGGCGAACCTCGCAACACCGGCGTCAGTGATGCTGTCGACCGGCATGAACGGGCTGGCCCACTGCATTGAAGGCCTGTACTCCAAGGCCGGATCGCCCATCACGTCCATCCTCGCGCTGGATGGCATCGTCAAATTCGACCAAGCCTTGCGACAAGTTGCCGCCATGCCGCAAGACATGAACGCACGCGCCAATTTGCTGCTTGCAGCGCATATCTCAGGCATGGTGCTGGCGAGCGCGCGCAGCTGCCTGCATCACGCGCTCTGCCATGTGATGGGCGCCACCTTCGGCGTGGCGCATGGCGACGTTAACTCTGCAGTGCTGCCGCATGCGCTGCGCTTTAACGCAGCCGCTGCTGCGCATGAACTCGCACCTGCCGCCGCAAAACTCGGCCTGCCCGGACGGCCTGCTGAAGCCGGCGAACAACTGGCCAACTGGCTGCATGACCTGCAGAAAGCCATCGGCGTGCCAAGCCGCTTGCGCGATCTCGGAATTGCACGCGAACAGCTTGCAGGAGTGGCCGAAAAAACATTGCACGAGCGCGGACTGGCCTACAACCCGCGCAGCGTCAACGACGCCGGCGAGCTCGAAGCCATCTTGCTGGCAGCTTGGTAATTTTTCACCCATCCACCCCACTTGATTGGAGAACTCGCATGAACATCATTGAAAGCGGAAAAACCTTGGGCGCCCGCGTCGAAGGTCTTGATTTGTCAGTCCCACTGACCGACGCGCAGTTTGCGCAACTGGAGCAAGCCCTTGGCAAATACGGCGTCTTGAGCTACCCCCAACAAACACTCACCAGCATTCAGCTGAAACAATTTTCAGAACGCTTTGGACGGTTGGAAGTCAACGTCGCCAACATGTACCAAGAGGCAGGTTTGCCCGAGGTGATGATCCTCTCCAACAAAGTCGAAAATGGCAAGCCACTCGGACTGAGCGATGCAGGTCAAGACTGGCACACCGACATGTCATACAGCAAGATGATTGCCTTCACCAACGTGCTGTACGGCATTGAGATTCCGCACCGTGACGGCGAGCCGCTAGGCAATACCGAGTTCTGCAACATGCATGCCGCTTATGACGACCTGCCTGAGTCGCTCAAGACTCAATTGGCCAGCATGACCATCACGCATAACTTCGAAAAATTCTGGGAAAAAATGCGCCAAGAAAAAGGCCAACGTCCGCCACTGACAGATGCCCAGCGCGCGGCCAAGCCACCGGTCTCGCACCCGATCTTCATGACACACCCGATCACCGGCAAAAAAGTGCTCTACGCGAACCCGGGTTATTCGATGCGCATCAACGAACTTCCTCAAGCCGAAAGCGACGAGATTTTGGCATTTTTGTTCAAGCACCAATTGCAAGAAAAATACCAGTACCGACACCGTTGGAGCGTCGGCGACGTGCTGATGTGGGACAACATGGGCACCTTGCACAACGCTGTACCCGACTACCGGCCCGATGAGCACCGGTATATCAAACGCTGCCAAGTGATGGCCAATCGCTATTTTGAAAGTGCCGCGGCATGAAAGTCATCAGCTATCGCAAGGGCAACAGCCCGGTGCTGACCGGCGTGGTCGTCGACCAAGGCGTGCTGGACATCAGCGCGTGGGCGGCTGCACTGACGCCATCCAGCGAGGCCGTGCAGCGCAATGCCGCAGCAGGCATAGACGCCCCAGCGGGCGGCATCTTGCGCTGGCTGCAGTCGGGCAGCGGAGCCATTGCAGCGCTGACCGAACATGTCCGCACCGCATTGCTCAAGCCTGATGCCCAGTTTGAAAAACTCGACAGCCTGCAGCTGTATGCGCCGGTACCGAGGCCTGGAAAAATCATCGGGGTCGGCCGCAATTACGCAGACCACGCGAAAGAAACCGGCGTTGCGCCGTTCGAGAATCCCCGCATCATTTTCAAAGTATCGTCGTCGATCGCGGCGCCGGGTGCACCCGTGACGCGGCCGAACTCGGTAGCCAAGATGGATTTTGAAGTCGAACTAGCGATCGTGATCGGCGGCTATGGCAAAGACGTGCCGGCAACAGAAGCCTTGTCGCTGGTCGCGGGGTACACAATTTTGAATGACCTGAGTGCCCGCGAATTTCAGTTCGACATCGCGCAGGCGCAAACCACCTTCGCAAAAAGCATGGACGGCTTCGCACCCATGGGGCCGTGGATGGTGACCTGCGACGAGATTGCTGACCCGCAAAAGCTGGAAGTTTTTTGCTGGCTGAACGGCACACAAATGCAGCACGGTCACACCTCAGACATGCTGTTTCCGGTGGCCACTTTGATTGCCTATGTGTCGCGCTTCATGACGCTCGAACCCGGCGACATCATCGGCACCGGAACACCGGCCGGCATCGGTGCATTCCGGCAACCACCGGTGTATTTGCAGCCGGGCGATGAACTGCGCTTGGAAGTCAGCCAAGTCGGTGCAATGACGCACCGGATCGTTTAAATCAGTTCACTCGAGATACTTTTTCGGCAGTTTTCCAAGTAAGCATCCACGACTAACATCTGGATTTTCGACAACACTATAAAAGAGACAACATGAAAAAATCCCTGCTCACAATCTTGGCGGTCGCCGCGCTGAGCGCTGTCACCGGCGCAGCCTTGGCCCAAAATGTTTACCCATCAAAACCCGTGCGTTTGGTGGTTGGCTTTGCCGCAGGCGGACCCACCGACGTCATCGCCCGCGTACTGGCCAGGGACATGTCTATCACCTTGGGGCAATCTGTCATTGTCGACAACAAGGCTGGAGCGAGTTCGATGATCGGCACCCGCGAAGTGCGCAACGCACCAGCAGACGGCTACACGCTCTTGTTTTCATCGCTGGGCATGAACGTCAACCCGATCTTGCTTGGCGAGATGGCCGGCTACAACCCAAAGACCGATTTCGCACCGATCTCCAACGCCGCCAACCTGCCGCTGGTGGCGGTCAATGCGTATGACTCCTCCGTCAAGAGCATGGCGGACCTTCTCAAACAAGCCCGCAGTAAACCTGAAGCCGTGACATTCGCATCATCTGGAACCGGCGGTTCAGGCCACTTGGCGTCAGAACTGCTTGCAACACAAGTCAAAGCCAAAATGCTCCATGTGCCTTACAAAGGCAATGGCCCAGCGCTGCTTGAAGTGATGGCTGGCCGTGTCGACTACATGTTTTACCCGGTGATCGGCATTGCTGAAAACGTCGCCTCTAAACGCCTCCAGATTTTGGCCGTAGGCACCGCCAAACGCCTACCGCAGTTCCCCAACGTGCCCACCATGTCTGAAGTCGGCTTCCCCGGCTTTGAAGAAACCGCGCCATGGGTCGGCATGCTGGCGCCCGCCAAAACACCACCGGCCATCATCAACAAATTGCATGACGCGATGACCAAAGCCTTGGCCAAACCAGACGTCAGAGCGCAGCTTGAAAAGCTGGGCGCCGTCATCGTCGGCGACACGCCCACTGAATTCGCCGCCTTCTTAAAGCGCGACCACGAACGCTGGGCAGCTGTCATCAAGGCTGCCGACATCAAGCCAGAAGCCAACTGATTCATCGCTGCCGGAGTCACTGTGTCAACTGCATCCAAAGCCTATTCCATTGAAGACCTGCGCAGCGCAGCACGTCACCGACTGCCGCAAGCCATCTTCGATTTCTTCGACGGCGGGGCTGAAGATGAGTTGACTTTGGGCGACAACCAAGCCGCCTTCCGGCGCATTCGATTGCTGCCCAAAGTGCTGACCGACGTGTCTCAAGTTGAGACTGGTGTTCAGTTGATGGGCAAAGCTGCCGCTCTGCCCTTGGCCATTGCGCCCACTGGCGCTGTCGGCTTCGGTTGGCGGGGCGGTGACATCGCCATCGCCCGCGCTGCAGTGGCGGCCAACATCCCCTACACGCTGTCGAGTGCAGCCACTGCGTCGATCGAGCAAGTCGCCAAGGCGGCACCCGGACGGCTTTGGTTTCAGGCTTACATTTTGCGCAACAAACCTTTTTTAGATGGTTTGATCGCGCGCGCGCTGGCGGCTGACTACGAAGCGCTGATGATCACGGTCGACTTGCCGGTGGGCGGCAAACGCGAACGCGATTTCCGCAATCACTTCTCGGTGCCGTTTCGCTTCACTGCCAAGAATTTGCTGGACTTTTCGTGCCATCCAAGATGGCTCTCGGACATTGTGCGCTTTGGCATGCCGGTCATGGAAAACATGATCGGACTCGACATGCAGGCCAAAAACGCCACAGCCATAGCGTCGTCAGTTGGCCGCAGCTACGACCCTGCCTTCGACTGGAGCAGCTTGCAAAAAATCCGTGACCAATGGCCGCGCAAACTGATCGTCAAAGGCATCTTGCGCCCCGACGATGCGAGTCGACTGGCCGACATGGGTTGCGATGCGCTGGTGGTGTCCAACCACGGCGGTCGTCAACTCGACGGCGCGGTGGCTACGCTCGACGCTCTGCCCTCCGTCGTGCAAGCCGTCAATGGTCGCATGCCCGTTTTTCTAGATGGCGGCGTGCGGCGCGGCTCGGATGTTTTCAAAGCCATCGCACTCGGCGCGGCTGGCGTGTTGGTGGGACGCTCCACCTTGTATGGCGCGGTAGCCGCCGGCGAAGAAGGCGCGCATCGGGCCTTGGCGATACTGCGCGACGAGTTCACGCGTACCATGCAGCTGAGCGGCGCCTGTTCAGTCGCCGACATTCATGCCGGGTTGCTCTTTGAGCCGTCATTGAGACAACTCTGAGAGCCCACTCAAAATCTTTAGAGGATCTACATGCGCGCAGCTTGGTATTGCAAAAATGGGGAAGCCCGCGACGTTCTCATACTCGGCGATTTGCCTGATCCAGTCGCTGGCCCCGGAGAAGTACGCATTCGCATGGCGACGTCGGGGGTGAATCCGTCGGACGTCAAATCACGCCGCGCCAGGCCACTGTCGGACGAGCGCATCGTG
>JBEDKR010000118.1:0-6418 GCA_041172005.1 Pseudomonadota bacterium | reverse complement strand
GTTGGGTTGGGCGGGGAGGGGCTGTTCTCCCGGGCTGGTCTGTTTTTTGGGGAGGGTGTTTATGGCTCTGACTGACGACGTCGTATTAGCGGCTACGCGTCATTGGCTTGAGTCGGCTGTGATCGGGCTGAATTTGTGTCCGTTTGCTAAGGCGGTTTACGTTAAAAATCAAGTTCGTTTGGTGGTGAGTCGGGCGCGTCATGCTGACGATTTGCTTGAAGAATTAGACCGTGAGCTGGACTTGCTGGTGGCGACGCCTGCCGAGGAGATTGACACCACCTTGCTGATTCACGCGACTTTGTTTGATGACTTTTTGGACTTCAATGATTTCCTTGAAGTGGCTGACGGCGTGGTCGAAGAGCACGGGCTTGAAGGTGTGATCCAGCTGGCCAGCTTTCACCCGAAGTTTCAGTTTGACGGCACCGAGCCTGACGACATCAGCAACTACACCAACCGCGCGCCCTTTGCCATGTTGCATTTGCTGCGCGAAGACAGTGTCGAGCGGGCCGTGGCGGCTTTTCCGCAAGCCGAAGCGATCTTTGAAGAAAACATCAAGACGCTGGAAAAACTCGGCCACGCTGGCTGGGAAAAGCTGCTGACCAAGCCCTGAAGAAGGGGGCTCTAGCCCCCTCTCAAGCCTTGGCAGCTTCCCGGTCTGGCTTACAGCCAGACCCAAGTCACCACCACGGTGATCACCGCGATGGACACCATGTTGAGCAGCATGCCGCAGCGCATCATGGTCCCTTGGGTGATCTGTCCTGTGGCGAAGACGATAGCGTTGGGCGGCGTCGCCACCGGCAGCATGAAGGCGCAGGAGGCCGCTACAGCGATGGCTGCGGCGAGCAACTGCGGCGGCAAACCCAGAGCGCTTGCCACACCAATGAAAATCGGCACCAACAATGCGGCGCTGGCGGTGTTACTGACCAGTTCCGTGATGAAGACCACAAAAGCCACAACACCCAGCAGCACCAGCGGCAGGGGCGCACCTTGCAGTACGGCCAGCAACTGGTCCGCCAAGAAGCGACTGGCACCGCTGGCTGCCATGACTTGGCTGAGGGCCAAGCCGCCGCCGAACAGCATCAAGACGCCAAACGGCGTGCGCTTTTCAAACTCCGGCCATTCCAGCGTACCGCTGGCCACCAAGGCGATCACTGCCGCCAAGGCCACCAAGCTGTCGATGTCTGATGTGATGCCCAGCAGCCGTCCCAGTGGCGCACCGGCCACCCAGCATGCCGCCGTGATGACGAACACCACCATGGTGATGCGCTGCTCTCGCGTCCAAGCCAGGGTCTCATGCTTGATGGCGATGCGGCCTTGAAGTTTGGGGCGCAAGACCACATACAACACGCCGATCATCAGGGGCAGTAGCAAGAGCACCAGCGGCAGGCCGATCAGCAGCCATTCGGCAAACCCGATGCCAGCCTGGGCCGCGGCGATGGCGTTGGGCGGGCTACCGACCAGTGTGCCCATGCCGCCGATGCTGGCGCTGTAGGCCAGGCCTAGCAGGACAAAGGTTTTTTCACGTACGCCGATGGGCGGCTCGGTGCTGGACTCTTCACTCAGCAGTCCTAGCGCCAGCGGCAGCATCATGGCGGCGCAAGCGGTGTTGCTGATCCACATGGACAAAAAGGCGGTCAGCCCGAACAGGAACAGCACGGAGCGCATGCGGTGTCCTCTGGCCAGACGCAACACGCCCATGGCCAGTGCGCGGTCCAGCCCATGGCGCTGCAGCGCGGCAGCTAGCGCAAAGCCACCCAGAAACAAGAAAATAATGGGATGGGCAAATGAGCTCAGCGCCTCGCGCACACCCATCAGGCCGAGCATGACGGCGAGCAGCGGCACCAACAGCGCAGTGACGCTCAGGTGGATCGCCTGCGTCATCCACAAGCCGCCAATAAGCACAAAAATAGCCAAACCTGCGCGCAGCGGTTCAGGCGAACTGCCCAGCGTGTAGACCAGCGCGGCGAGGGCTAAGCAGCCGAGTGCTTTGGAGGCGGCGCCCAAAGAGGGCATCACGCGGCACGGCCCAGTGGGTGGCAGGCCGACGCGAAAAAGTCGGTGAATGTCGGAAGATCGTTCAGGGGATTCATGTCGGCTACTTGGATGCGTGGAGGGGTAGAGCCAGGCCGGATGCGGCGTGGTCTGGGACGGCGTCGTCACGACGAGGGAGTGCGTACTGTAACCCGATCGTATTCCATGACGGCATGCAGAGTATTTCGCCCGGCTTAATCCCTGCGCACCTCAATCGACATCACCGTGTAGTCCCCGTTGACTTGATCGGCGGTGAAGCGCACTTTGTCGCCGGCTTTGACTTTGTCCAGCAGGGTAGGGTCTTTGACTTGGAAGACCATGCTCATGGGCGGCATGTCGAGGTTTTTGATCTCGCCGTGCCGAATTGAAATTTTGCCCGTGGCTTTGTCAACTTTGCGGACTTCGCCTTGCGCCGTCGGCAGGGCTTGGCCTTGTGTTGGGGCTTGGCTTTGTGGCGGGCGGTTGTAGCTCTCGAAGACCTTCGTGCTGCCGTCCTTGGCGATGAGCAACACGTCGAAAGGGTCGCGGCGGTCACCGTAAATGGCGCCGTCCATGCCGGGTGAACCGACCGGCATGCCGGGCACGGTCAAACCCACTGCTTGTGGACGTTCTTTGAGCAGGCGACGAATCTCGCGCGCAGGCACATGGCCCTCAATGGCGTAGCCCGCCACCAGTGCGGTGTGGCAGGAGCCGAGTTGCGTCGGCACGCCCAAGCGGCTGCGGGCTGCGCTGTTGCTGATGTCGTTGACGCGCACGGCAAAGCCGTTGGCTTCTAGGTGCGTCACCCAGTCACCACAGCAGCCGCAGTTTGGGTCTTTCCAGACTTCCAGTGGTATTTTTGCGGCAGTGCTGGTTTGCGCAAAAGTCGGTGCCACGAAGGCGGTGCCTGCCAAACTTGTCAAGCCAGTGACGCCCGCCAGGGCTTTCAAAAGTCGTCGTCTTTGCATGGTGTTTCCTGTTTGAAAATAAACTAAAGAATGAAGTGAGCTCAGCGTGCCGAAACGCTGATCGTGCCGACCATACCGGCTTGGTAGTGGCCGGCAATCAGGCAAGCGAATTCGAAGTCGCCGGGGCGGTTGAAGGTCCAGACCAAGTCGCCGCTTCGGCCGGCGCTGACATGCGCCATGTAGGGTTCGTCATGCGCCATTTTGGGGAATTTGACCATCAGGGCCGCATGCGCGTCGAGTTCTTGGCGCGTGCCAATGACCATCTCGTGCAGCAATTTCCCTTTGTTTTGAATCACGAAGCGCACTGTCTCGCCTTGCTTAACGCTGAGTTTGCTGGGGGTAAAACGCATGTTGTCGTCCATCGTCATGGTGACAGTGCGCGTGGCTGCTTTGGCATCGCCGCCGATGCCCCAGGTTTTTTGTTCTTTGACGGTGGTGTGTGCGCCGTGCCCTGGCGTGGGCATTTTCTCGTGAGCCACGCTGAGTCCGGTGAGGCTGCTCAGAACGACGCCAGCGAGGATCGTGTTCAGTCGATTTTTAAAAATAGTCATGTTGAAATTGAGAGTTAAAAGAGTCTTGAAAAGAAAGAAGCGTCAATGTCCGCTGTGACCACCCGATGCGGCAGGTTTGCGGATTTGCACTTCGGTGGTGGGCGCTGTTTTAGCTACTGCGGGTGCTGGCTTTCCGTTAGGGTTGACTGTTGTTTGGCGCGTGGTGTCCGGTAGGGCGCCAGTCCATTCATAGGCTTGGGTGCCAGCGGGCTGCTGGTACCAACCGGGGTCTTTGTAGTCGCCTGGGACTTGGTTTTTGCGCACTTTGAGCATGCTGAACATGCCGCCCATCTCGACGCCGCCGTAAGGTCCTTTGCCGCTCATCATGGGCGCCGTGTTGTCTGGAATCTGCATCTCCATCTGGCCCATGTCGGCCATGCCGCGCTCGCCCATCACCATGTAGTCGGGTATGGACTTTTGCAGTTTTTTGACCAGCCCGCGGTGGTCGACGCCGATCAGGGTTGGCACGTCATGGCCCATGGCGTTCATGGTGTGGTGGCTCTTGTGGCAATGAAAAGCCCAGTCACCTTCTTCGTCGGCCAAGAACTCGATTTGACGCATCTGGCCCACCGCCACGTCGGTCGTCACTTCAGGCCAGCGCGAGGACTTTTGCGTCGGCCCGCCGTCGGTGCCGCTGACAAAAAACTCGTGCCCATGCAAATGAATCGGATGGTTGGTCATGGTGAGGTTGCCAACGCGGATGCGCACCTTGTCATTTTTGCGCACGTTGAGGGTGTCAATGCCTGGAAAAACGCGGCTGTTCCACGACCATAAATTGAAGTCGGTCATGGTCATGATCTTCGGTGTCATGCTGCCCGGTTCAATGTCGTAGGAATTCAGCAAGAAGACAAAGTCACGGTCGACGTTGTCAATCTGCGGGTGTTTGCCGGCTTTGTCGAGCTTCGGGTGTGTGACCCAAAAGCCCATCATGCCCATGGCCATTTGCGTCATCTCGTCGGCATGCGGGTGGTACATGAAGGTGCCGGGCCGCCGCGCTACGAATTCATAGACAAAGGTTTTGCCGACCGGAATGGCCGGCTGGTTCAGCCCGGCGACACCGTCCATGCCGTTGGGCAGACGCTGGCCGTGCCAGTGGATGGTGGTGTGTTCGGGCAGCTTGTTGGTGACAAAGATGCGCACGCGGTCGCCTTCCACCACTTCAATCGTCGGGCCGGGGCTTTGGCCGTTGTAACCCCACATGTGGGCTTTGAAACCGGGCGCCATTTCACGCACCACGGGTTCGGCCACCAAATGAAATTCTTTGACGCCTTGGTTCATGCGCCAAGGCAGCGTCCAACCGTTCAGGGTGACGACCGGGTTGTAGGGCTGGCCATTGGGTGGGCTCAAGGGTGCGGCGGTGTCGGTGCTGGTCATCAGCGCGACCTCGGGCAAGCCCGCCATGGCGACTTTGCTGACCGATGCGGCGGCCACGGCCGAGAAGGCGGCGGTGTTGAAGAAGTGGCGTCGGTTCATGGTGTTGTGTCCGGTGTGGACGCGCCAGCCAGCAGGCTTTGCAGGTCGGCGTCCGCAAGCCAGAAATCGCGCGTGGCTTGAATCGCGTTGTGGGTGGCGAGCGCTTGTGCGCGGGTGTCGGCCAAGACGTCAAAGACGCTGGACAGCATGCCGTTGTAGCGCAGCAGCATCTCGTCGCTGATGAACTGACGCAGTGGCAACAATTCGTCTTGTTGGCGCTTGGCGAGGTCGTAGTGGCTGCGGTAGCGTTGGTAGGTTTCACGCGCGTGGCTGCGCACTTGGATGGCGGTTTGGCGCAATTGCGCGGCGTCGCCCATGGCGTCCCACAACTCGCCCTGCTTGGTGAGGCGGCGCTCGGCTTCTTGGCGTTGCCACCGCAGCGTTGCGATGCGAATGTCTTCCCGCGCTTGCAGTGCGCGGGTTTCTACGTCGGGCAGTTCACGCGGCTGCGCTGGCAAGGCGGGCAACTGCGTTGGCAGCTCAAACTGCGCTGATTCGCCCCACAAGCCAAGCAAGACCACCAGCTTTTCACGGGCGCTGAAGGCGGCTTGCTGGGCGCGTGCCAAGTCGCTCGCAGCTTCGACCAAGGCGACCTGCTGACGTGCTTGTTGCAAGCGGCTCCAATTGCCTGCTTGCGTCAGACGACGGGCTAAGTCGCCGCTGACTTCGGCGGCGTCTTGGGCCTGCGTCAACGCCTCGACGGCTTGGGCGGCGCTGACCGCGTTGAGCCAAGCCTTGCGGGTCTCGGTTGAGAGCCGCGTGATCTGTTGACTTGCCTGCAGCTTGGCAGGATGTTGCGTTGGCGTCAGGTCTGAGATATTGACGCCCTCACTGCCGAGCGCCACTTGCAGGCCGGGGTTGTTCAGCAAGGCCACGCGCACAGCGGCGTCTGCGCTGAGGGGACCTTTCAGCAGTTCCGCAATCTCGCTGCTGTGGTCTTGGCCAGGCCGCGGGATGAGCGCAGGCGAGGCGCTTTGCGTTGGCAGCTTGTCCATGCGCTGCTGCAAGGCCTTGACGCCGCCGTCTGAGGCGACGCTAGCGCAACCGGCCAAGGTCGCGGCTAAGCCTAGAGCGAGAAATGATTGACGAAAAATAGCGCTGTTCATGGTGCAGCCTTGGGTTGGGCGGCGGCTGGTGCCGCGTTTTGTTGCTCCAAGCGGAGCAGGTCGATGTGCCCACGTTTGAACTGGCCGACAGCGTCATTGCTGCGGCGCCAGTCCAGCTGAGTGTCTTCAACGCCGCGCGGCAGCTTGTCCCATGTGGAACGGTAAACAGCGGGCGGCACGGCTGATTGCGGATTGAGCGCCTGCAGTGTGGGCTGTGGGTCTAGCGGTAAGAACACGGCAGTCGGCGCTTGCGCTAGCGCGGCCTGTGTCAGCAAGGGCAGGGCAAAAGCACAGCCGATGGCGAGCCAAC
>JBEDKR010000117.1:0-6424 GCA_041172005.1 Pseudomonadota bacterium | reverse complement strand
CATTGGTCTTGAGTCCTTGGTCGGTCTGTTGCCCGACAAGTGGCGGCATCGCATCGAAATTTTGATTCATCTGCTGGTGGGCACATTCGGTGTGCTGATGGTGCAGGGCGGCTGGCTCTGGGCTAGCGCCAAGTGGAGCGAGAAAAAACCCATGCTGCCCGTGCCCGACGGCATTGACTACGTGCCAGTGATGATCGCCGGCGCGCTGATCGTGATTTTTTCAATTGAACATGTGATCGCGCTGGTGCGTGGTCAAGTTGTGGAGCCGACATGGAACTGACCGTACTCGCCCTGAGCTTCACGCTCTTACTGGTGCTCGGCGTACCGGTTGCATTTGCGATCGGCCTGTCCTCTGTGGCCACCATCCTCGCGGCGGGTCTGCCGGTTGCCGTGGTGTTTCAGAAGATGGTCGGGGGCATGCAAGTGTTCTCGTTCTTGGCCATTCCGTTTTTCGTTTTTGCCGGCGAGTTGATGCTTTACGGCGGCATTGCCCAACGCATCGTTCGCTTTGCCAACAGCATGGTCGGCCACGTTCGTGGCGGGCTGGGGATGAGCAACGTCATCGGCTGCACTTTGTTTGGCGGTGTGGCCGGATCGCCTTTGGCTGACGTCTCAGCCATGGGCTCGGTGATGATTCCGTTGATGAAGAAAGAAGGCTACGACGCCGACTACGCTGTCAATGTCACCACCCATGCGTCGTTGGTGGGCGCGATCATGCCGACCTCACACAACATGATCATCTTCACGTTGGCTACGTCTGGCATTGCCTCGGTCAGTGTGCTGAGTTTGATCTTGGCTGGCTTGGTGCCCGCGATCATCTTGACGCTTTGCAACTTGGGCGCGGCTTATTGGGTGGCGGTCCGGCGCGGCTACCCGACGCGCGGTGCCTTCCCCGGTTGGGGTGAGGTCATGAAGGCTTTTGGGGCCGCACTGCCTGGCTTGCTGGTGGTGGTGATTATTCTGGTCGGCATTTTGTCGGGCGCTTTCACTGCAACAGAGTCTGCCTCGATTGCGGTGGCTTGGGCGCTGATGGTGACGGTGCTGGTTTACCGCTCGTTGTCATTGGAAAACTTTTTCAAGGCGTGCATCAAGGCTTGCAAGACGACCGGTGTGGTGCTGCTGCTGATTGGCATTTCTAACGCGTTTGGTTATTTCATGGCGCTGTACGAAGTACCGCAAATGACCGGCGAGATGATGAAGTCTGTCAGCAGTCAACCGTGGGTCATTTTCTTGATGATCAACGTCTTGTTGTTCATCCTCGGAACCTTCTTGGACATGGCCGCGACTATTCTGATCTGCACACCGATCTTCTTGCCGATCGCCATGCAGTTCGGCATGGACCCGATCCAGTTCGGCATCGTGATGTTGATCAACTGCGCGCTCGGCTTGAACACACCGCCAGTCGGCTCAGTGCAGTTTGTCGGCTGTGCCATCGGCGGCATATCCGTCGGCGAAGTGATGCGCTCTATCTTGCCGTTTTACGGTGCCCTAAGCGTCTGCTTGCTGCTGGTGACGTACGTGCCGATGTTCTCGCTGTGGTTGCCTTCGTTGGTTAAGTGAGGCGGCATTAGGGCGAACCCTGTCACGGCAAGGCAAGGCCTTACTCAAACCGCCGCCAGCGCCTGCTCCAAGTCTTCTAGCAAGTCGTCGATGTGCTCAATGCCGATGGACAGCCGCACCATGTCGGGTTTGACGCCAGCCTTGGCCAACTCGGCAGCGTTGAGCTGACGGTGCGTGGTGGAGGCCGGGTGGCAGGCCAGCGACTTGGCGTCCCCAATGTTGACCAAGCGCGTGAAAAGTTTGAGCGCGTCTTGGAAGCGGGCGCCGGCCTCTAAGCTGTCGCTGGCTTTCAAGCCGAAGCTGATGATGCCCGAGGCGCGACCGCCCATGATTTTTTGCACCAGCGAATGGTCTGGATGGTCAGGCAAACCCGCGTAATTGACCCAACTCACTTTGGCATGGGATTGCAGGTGTTGGGCCACTTTGAGCGCGTTCTCGCAAATGCGGTCCATGCGCAAAGCCAGCGTTTCAATGCCCTGCAAAAGCTGGAACGCGGCCATCGGGCTGAGTGCTGCACCCATGTTGCGCAGTGGCACCACGCGTGCGCGGCCAATGTAGGCAGCTGCGCCCAGCGCCTCGGTGTAGACCACGCCGTGGTAGCTGACGTCGGGTTCGTTGAGTCGCTTGAAGCGCTCTTTGTGTTCGGCCCAAGGGAACTTGCCTGAATCGACAATCGCGCCGCCGATGGTGGTGCCATGCCCGCCCAAGTATTTGGTGAGCGAATGCACCACGATGTCAGCGCCATGCTCGATCGGGCGGCACAGGTAAGGGCTGGCTACGGTGTTGTCCACAATCAGCGGCACGCCGTGGGCGTGGGCTACTTTAGCCAGTGCGGCCAGGTCGGTGATATTGCCCAGTGGGTTGCCAATAGTTTCGCAGTACACGGCTTTGGTGCGCGCATCGATCAGATTGGCAAAAGAGGCCGGGTCGCGGTAGTCGGCAAAGCGCACCTCGATCCCCATTTGCGGGAAGGTGTGGGCAAACAGGTTGTAGGTGCCGCCGTACAAAGTGGAGGCCGAGACAATGTTGTCTCCCGCCTCGGCAATGGTCTGAATGGCATAAGCAATAGCCGACATGCCAGAGGCCACCACCAGCGCGCCAATGCCGCCTTCTAACGCCGCCACGCGCGCCTCCAGAACGCCGTTGGTCGGGTTCATGATGCGGCTGTAAATATTGCCCGCTACTTTGAGGTCAAACAAGTCCGCCCCGTGCTGGGTGTTGTCAAACGCGTAGGCCACGGTTTGGTAAATGGGCACGGCCACCGCTTTGGTGGTCGGGTCTGGCGTGTAGCCAGCATGAACGGCGAGTGTCTCAATGCGCATGGTTTTGCTTTCTTGGTTTAACGTGCAGTATGGCATTGTCAAAGCCGTTCCGTTTCGGCGACGTTTGTGCCGATGTTGTCGCTGTGCTTGCTTTAGTTGGCGCGAAGAGCAGCCGAGAACTCGCGTGAAGCCAGCTTGCGGAATTTGTGGGTTGCCGGGCTCTCTGTCTCGGCCATGTAGGCCAGCGCCAGCCCAATGCAAGCCGCTGCTGGAAAGTCAACGAAAGGGCGGTAGACGATCCGGTCGCTGACAAAGCGCTGCATGACCGACGGCACCAGTGCCACACCCAAGCCGCTTTCAACCAAGGCCAACACCGTTTGCACTTGCACCGCTTGCTGCGTTACCCGCGGTATGAACCCGGCCTGCTGGCAAGCGAGCATGGCAGTGCTGTGCAGGCCAGCCGCATGGGTCGGGGCATACATCACGAAAGACTGGTCCGCCAAGTCTGCCAGATGCAGCAGTCCTTTTTCTGCAAGAGCGTTGCCGCGTGGAAGCGCTGCTATGTATTCGTCGCGCTCCAGCTGGACCAGCGTCGCTTTGGATGGCTGCAGCAGCGGCACGCGCACTAGGCCAATGTCTAGAGCGTTGTCTTCAAGCTGCTGCATGATGGCCACCGAAGTGGCTTCCCGCAAGATCAATTCAACGCCTGGGTATTCGGCGCGAAACAGCGGCAGCAGTTTTTGCAGCATGCCGTAAGTGGCTGAGCCAACGAAGCCAATCTGCAATGTTCCACCGGTTCCGTCGAGTGCGCCTTGCGCAGATTCGCGCAGCTGGGTGCCGTGAAACAGCAGTTTTTTGGCCTCAATCAACACAGCCCGCCCGCTGGGTGTCAGAGACACGCCGGTCGATTCACGGAGGAATAATTTGGTGCCCAGCTCGGCTTCGAGTTTCTGAATCGACACCGTCAACGGCGGCTGCGCCATGTGCAGGCGCTCTGCTGCACGGTGGAAGTTGAGCGTCTCGGCTAGGGTGACAAAGTGGCGAATGCGTCGCAGGTCCATGGGTTTGGCGAAATCCTTCGCGACGAGCATACCCGAGGGCGTCAGCACCTCAGCCCTTGAAGACCGGTGGTCGCTTGTTCAAATACGCATTGACGGCTTCTTTGTGGTCGTCTGTTTGATGCGACAGCGCTTGAAAAGCGGCGGCCATTTCAAGCAGGGTGTCTAGGCGTGTGTGCATGGCTTCTCGCAGCAGCCGTTTGGTCAAGCGGACGGCGTGCGGCGGGTTGGCTGCGATGCGCTGAGCCAGTTCGTTGGCCGTGCTGAGCAGCTCGGCGGCTGGCACCACGCGGGACACCAAGCCCCAGCTGGCGGCCAAGTCGGGCCCGATCATTTCTCCAGTGAAAGACATCTCTGCCGCACGCGACATGCCGATGATGCGCGGCAGCAGCCAAGCTCCGCCGTCGCCCGGGATGATGCCCAGCTTGACAAAGCTCTCGGCAAACTTGGCGTGCTCAGACGCAATGCGGATGTCGCACATGCAGGCCACATCAAAGCCGGCGCCAATAGCCGCGCCGTTAACCGCCGCGATGATTGGGACTTCGAGGTTGAACAGGGCAAGTGGCAGCTTCTGGATGCCGGTGCGGTATTCCTGGCGAATTTGCATGCCGGAGACTTCGCCAGAGGCTTGCCGCCCCATGTCGCGGATGTCGCCGCCTGATGAAAAGGCGGTGCCCGCGCCGGTCAAGATGACGGCGCGAACACTGCGGTCGTTGTGAATGCGGTCAATCGCGGCCAAGAAGTCTGGCACGGCCGAATTGCCTGTCAGCGGGTTGCGGCGTTCAGGCTCGTTCATGGTCAGCGTGACCACATGACCTTGTTGCTCGTACACAATAAAGTTGGGCATCTTAAAAATCCTGATTGACGTTGAGATGCCGCAAGCGTAGGGGATGAAGCCTGCAGTGTCCAATATTGATATTTAACTTTTCAATACCAAAAAAGTATCGTACTGAGTAGCTGGAAATCAAGGGAATACCCTTTATTTCTCTGAAGTTCGATACCGATTGGATATTGAAAATGAGCAATTAAATATTGGACCGTATCGTCGATGGGTTCTATTCTTGCGCCATTAAATTCAGCATGTGTCGGCCTATCTTGGTCACACCGTCGGTGTCTGATCGACACAGGAGATTTCATTGAGCAACCTGCTTTCCGCTTTCCGGCATGCCAAGCTTCCGGCTGAAACGACTTCGTTTCGGGCTGAGGTGAAGACCTTTCTCAAGTCAAGTTTTGAGCCCACGCCGCCTGACATCCGGGCTCGTTCTTGGATGGGGTTTGATGCCGCCTTTAGCCGCAAGCTCGCCGCACGCGGTTGGGTGGGTGTGACCTTGCCGGCTAAGTTTGGCGGTGCCGAGCTCGACGCCTTCTCTCGCTTTGTATTGGTTGAAGAACTGCTGGCCGCTGGTGCGCCGGTGTCTGCGCACTGGATTGCTGACCGCCAGAGCGGGCCGTTGATCAACAAATTTGGAACGGATGCGCAGCGGCAGTTTTACTTGCCAAAGATATGCGCCGCAGAGGCCTTTTTCTGCATCGGCATGAGCGAGCCGAATGCGGGTTCTGACCTGGCCAGTGTCGGCACGCGCGCCACGCGTTGTGAGGTGAACGGTGTCAGCGGCTGGCGGCTGAGTGGTCGCAAAGTGTGGACGACCAATGCGCACCACTGCCATTACATGATTGCCTTGGTGCGCTCGTCTGGTGAGCCGCAAGACAGGCAAAAGGGTTTGTCGCAGTTCATCATTGACTTGTCGTTGCCTGGGGTTACGGTGCGGCCGATTCGGGATCTGTCGGGCGACGCCCATTTCTCTGAAGTGTTCTTTGACGACGTGCTGTTGGCCGATGACGCCTTGGTCGGCAACGAGGGAGACGGCTGGTCACAGGTCAATGCTGAGCTGGCTTTTGAGCGCAGCGGCCCTGAACGGATTTACTCCAGCATTGTGCTGCTGGAGCACTGGATTACCTGCCTGCGAAACAGCGCGGATGCGGCTGCGCACGTCGCCACCATCGGGCGCTTTGCGACGCATCTGGCCACCTTGCGCAACATGTCGATTGCCGTCACCGGCAAGCTGGTGAACGGTGAAAGCCCTGTTGTGGAGGCGGCGCTGGTCAAAGACATCGGCACTGAGTTTGAGCAAAGTATTCCGGCCATCATTGAGGCTGCCATCGGCCTGAATCCAGACGCACCCGTGGACGCTGACCTTTACCGTACGCTGGCCTATGTGAGCCAGATTGCACCCACTTATTCCCTGCGTGGCGGTACGCGCGAGATCCTGCGCGGCATGATTGCGCGCGGTTTGGGCTTGCGCTAAGAAAGAACAGATCCTATGTTTGCAGAAGCCATTGACGACATTCTCAAAGACCAGTGCACCCCGGCCGTGGTGCGCGCGATTCAGGCGGGCGAGTCTCCGGCTGCGCTGTGGGACGCGATTGCCAGCGCCGGATTTTTAGAGCTCTTGAGCGCCGAGGCAGACGGCGGTGCCGGACTGTCATTGGCTGATCTTTTTCCGGTCTTGCTCAGTTTTGGGCATCACACCGTACCGGTGCCGG
>JBEDKR010000116.1:0-6452 GCA_041172005.1 Pseudomonadota bacterium | reverse complement strand
TGCGCCACCGTTGGGGCAAACGCTGTGTGTACACCCGAGACTTGTCTTGGATGGATGCACAACTTGGCACCAAAGCCAAAGCGGCGCGAGCGGCGCACGTCTTCTTCAAGCTGGGTGTTGTCATCGATTGCCAGAGACACGCCATCAATCGGGGCCGCTAAACCCGCACGCCTAGAAGCCAACACCAGCTGTGTTCGTACGCTGTCGAGCTCTTCGCCATCACCTTGAATGCCGGAGTCGGACATGAAGTCAAAGGAGCCAAATGCCAGACGCGTCACGCCCGTGACCTGCGCCAGTGGCAAGGCTTCAAACCAGCCGGCCACGGATTCCACCAAAGGGATCAACCCTTGACCCGGCCGCAAGCGACCAGCCAATTGACGCAGCCCGTCGGTCGATTCAGCCTTGGGCAACATCACGCCACGCACGGCCGGCAAGGCCAACAGCGCGCAGTCGTCTGCATGCCACGACGTGTCTGCTGGATTGACACGAATCCAGACCTGCGCCTGGGTTGCAGTCAACCAAGTTTGCATGGCGGCCCGAGCTTGGCCCTTACGCTCAGGAATGACCGCGTCTTCCAGGTCAAGAATCACAGCATGGGCACCGCTGGCCAGCGCTTTGTCAAAACGTTCCGGCCGGTCACCCGGGACAAAAAGATATGAGCGATCAAGAGACATCGTGCTTCCTTTCTTCAGATTAAGTTGGGGCTGCAACTGGCCGGCGATGGTTCAGCAACAGCACCACGCCGCATACAGCGGAGGCGGCCATCAAGACCAAAAATCCAGCGCGGTAGGTACCAAAAAAACTCGACAAAGCACCAAACACCGGCGCCCCTAAGACCACGCCTAAATAAGTAAAAGCCAAGGTGCCGCCAGTCGCCATACTGGCTTTGCCTTGGGGGGCCTGACGCGCCACTTCAGCCAAATAAACGCCGTTCCAGCCAATGGCTGATGCGCCAAAGATGGTCAAAATAATCCAGACCCAAAGCTGCGGTGTGGTGGCACTCAAGAAAGCGGTGGCCAAGGCACTCAGGGCCATCACAGCGCCCAGCAGAGCCAGCGTTTTAGACGCACCCAACCAGCGGTCAGCCACGAAGCCCCAAGCCACTCGCCCGACCACACCACCGGCTTGCGTGAAGGACAAGGCAACCCCCGCACCGACCAAACCATAGGCCAAATCATCGTACAAATAAGTCACCAAGTAAGTGCTGAGCGACAGCTGCACCATCGAAAAAACAAAGGAGCAACCCGCCATGGTGGCCAAAGCCCGGTGCGCCAGCACCAGCCGGACCGGCTGGGCAAAGCTAGCCAAACTGAAGGTGACGGGATGACCGACTTTTCGATCGGCATCCAGCGGCGCGCGCAATGGCTGCGACAACACGGAACACAGCACACAAGCGACAGCCACCACCACCAAACTGGCTTGCCAGTTCAGGCTGAGCAACAACAAGGGAACGATGGCGCCAGCCATCATGCCGCCCAAAGGAACGCCGGTTTGTTTGATCGAAAAAACCAGTGACATCTGGTGCGGCGCTGTGGTGCGCGCCAGCAAATGCGAGCTCGCCGGCGTGATCGGGCCGTAGCCCCAACCGATGAACACAGCGCCCATGAAGACTGCTGGCAACCAAGGCACTGCGCACAACAGCAAGCCCACGGCGCACAGCAACAAGCTGATTTGACTCACGCGAATAGCCCCCAGACGCGCGACAACAGCGCCCGCCAGCAAGGTCGACATCAATGCGCCGCCGTAGCTGATAGCGATGTACAAACCTACCAAAGCGGGTGAAACAGCCAAGTCCTTGGCCGCCACTGGCGCCATCACTGGCAATGTCAGCAGCGCCATGGACGCCATGGCTTGAATCAACAAAGTGATGAAAAGCGGTCCCCAACTGCCCATCAAGACGCGCCCCACTCGCGACGAAGCACCGTGCTGTAGCTGAAGCGGTCGGCCGCGTGCGTGCTGTTGGCCAGCTCAACGAGTTGCCCCAAGCGGTTGCGGTAACGCCGACTGATCCACAAGCCCGGACTGCGCACAGGCGCATCCAGTGCAGCGGCCATAACGCGGTCTAAAGCGACGGCGCGAATTTCTTGTTCAACCGCCACAATGACTTCGCCAAACTGCTGTTCAATGGCAGCATGCACAGCACCGTTGAGCGGGCCGTCCAGACCTTTGACAGAACGGAAGGCCGGGTGCACCCAAATGTCGGTGAAGCTCAAGGGCTTGTCTTGCGCTTGGGTGTGGCGCCGTCCACTCAAGTGCAGCCAAGTTTCGCCGGCTGCCGCCTCCAGCATGAGGGCTTGCGCCGCATCAATCTCAAGCTCCGCCCTCGCCTCAATCACCAGCGTCGTGTCAGTAGCGTATTGGTACAGATCGACCACATCGGCAGTGCGCTGCCGATACGTCATGGTCGGGGTGCGGGCGCAGACCGTTGTTCCGACGCGCGGTTGGCGCACCACCAGCCCGAGCTGGACCAAACGCTTAACCGCCTCACGCGCTGTGGAACGACTGACGCCAAACTGATCGCAGAGCTCGTACTCGGTCGGCAGTAAAGAGCCCACCGGATAACGCCCCACCTCAATTTCGTTCAACAGGGTTTGCGCCAATTGCAGGTAACGCGGCTGGCTCGCCGACAAGGCCAAACCCCGCGAATGGGAGGCTGGATCAGGCGATGCGGCAAGAGTCATATGACGGATTTTTGGCGGAGTTGTTGAATGGCTGAGCCATCGTAACCGGCCTCGCGCAAAATCGTCTCGGTGTGCTCACCCATGCTCGGCGCTGGACGCACAGGATGCGCACCGGCACGCACCGGCGACGCCACCATGCGCACTGGACCATCGGGGTGATCGAAGTCCAGCAGACGTTCTTGTTCGGCGACAAAACCGCTGTCAAGCGCCTGCGCCACGTCGTACACGGGTGCCACTGGCACTTTGCCCGCCAAGCGTTCAATCCAGTCGGCAGTCGTCGCGGTTTGCAACACGGCATCAACATCTATCGTCAGTTGGTCGCGATTGGCCAGACGGTCTTTGAACGACTTGTAGGCGTCGCAATCAGCCCACTCCGGTCTGCCGACTTCACGTGCAAAAACGCCCCAGAATTTTTCTTTGTTGCACATCAGAAAAATCCATCCGTCCTGAGTCTTGTACAGCTGACTCGGTGTCAACGACGGATGGCTTGACCGCGTCTCACGCGTGATCGCCGTGTCGGCATTGAGATACCAAGTCGCCACGTAAGCGAGGTTGTGCAGCGCCACGTCAAAAAGACTGACATCAACATCACGGCCAACGCCAGATGAGCGGGCGCTGATGATGCCGGCGAGCAAGCCCATGGCGGCGGTGGTGCCGGTCATCAAATCAATGATCGACAGTCCCATGCGCGCCGGTGGACCATCCGGTTCACCGGTGAGCGACAAATAACCGGCTTCTGCCTGCATCAGGTAGTCATAGCCTGGCCACGCGGCGCGAGAGCCGGTGCGGCCGTAAGCCGACAAATGGCCGCAGACAATTTTCGGGTTGTAGGCTTTCAGCGCCTCGTAGGTCAAGCCCAGTTTGGCCGGCAGGTCACCGCGCAAATTGTTGAAGACCACGTCGGCCGTCTTGACCAAGCGCTGCAAGATCTCTTGCCCCTCGGCTTGCTTCAAGTCGAGCGTGATGCTTTTTTTATTGCGGTTGAAGGACTGGTAAAAATGGCTGTCGCCCGGCCCGAAGTAATGTGGGCCCACGGCGCGACCAACGTCACCGCCGTCGTGGTGGTTTTCAACCTTGATGATCTCGGCCCCGAGATCAGCCAGATGCTGCGTGCCGAAAGGCCCCGCCCCATATTGCTCAATCGCGATGATGCGCACACCGGCCAGCAAACCCGGTTGAACCGCTTCTGTCTCAGCACTCATATCGGGTTCCGCTCGATCACCTGCTTGGCGATGATGATGCGCTGCATCTCGTTGGTGCCCTCACCGATCAACAGCAAAGGTGAGTCGCGGTACAAACGCTCGACGTTGTATTCCTTGGAGTAACCGTAGCCGCCAAAAATGCGCATGGCTTCGAGGGAGTTTTCTTGGGCTGCCTCGGTGGCGAAGTACTTCGCCATGCCGGCTTCCATGTCACAGCGCTCGCCGCGGTCATAGGCCTCGGCGGCCGAGTAGACCAGCAAGCGAGACGCCTGGGTGCGCGTGGCCATTTCGCCGAGCTTGAGCTGGATCGCCTGGTGTTCACAAATCGGTTTGCCGAAGGTTTTGCGTTGCTGCGAATAAGCCACGGCTTCGTCGAGCGCCGCTTGCGCCACGCCCAGGCCACGTGCCGCCACGTTGATGCGGCCAAGCTCTAGCCCACCCAAGACTTGTTGCAGACCACGGCCTTCAACGCCGCCGATCAAACGGCTGGCCGGTACGCGGTAATTTTCGAAACTCAGCGCGCAGGTGTCGATGCCTTTGTAGCCCAACTTATCCAGCTTCTTGCTGACCGTGAAGCCTGGACCTTTTTCCGCGATCAGCAGGCTCATGCCTTTGTGGCGCGGCTCGATTTTGGAATCGGTTTTGACCAGCAAGGCGATGCAGTTGCCGTGCAAGCTGTTGGTGATCCACATCTTGGAGCCATTGACCACGTAGTCACTGCCATCGAGTTTGGCGCTGGTGCGGATCGCCTGCAGGTCGGTGCCGCAATCGGGTTCGGTCAGGCCAACACCGCCGCGCAATTCACCGGTCGCGAAGCGCGGCAAGTAATAGTCTTTCTGCTCGGTGGTGCCAAAACGCTGCACGGCCATCGCCATGATCAGGTGCGAATTGATGATGCCGGAGATCGACATCCAGACGCGCGACATGCGCTCGATGATCTTGGCGTAAGTGGTGGTGGACAAACCCAGACCGCCATATTCGGGCGCAATGATGCAGCCGAACAAGCCCATGTCCTTCATCTTTTCCACAATCTCTTCGGGATAGGTGTCGTTGTGCTCCAGCTCGCGCACATAGGGCTTGACCTCGGAGTTGAGGAACTTCTCCAGCATGTCCAGAATAAGGTTTTCCTGCTCTTGGTCAGCGGGGTCGAAATTGTGTCGTGCGTTCATGTGTTGTCCAGTTGAGCTTTGACGCCCAGAAGTTGTGCCAGTGAAGCGGCGGAATGCTGTTCCAAATCCAGAACAGCGTTGAGAATGCAATCGGCATGCGTGCGGGACACGGCCCGAGCAGCGTTGTCTTGAAATTTATCGATGATGTCGGCGTGGCTGATCGGTCGACCTGGCGCACCCCGGTTGATCGGCTCGTGGTGCCGCAACACGCGGCCGTCTTCTAGCTCGACGATGACCTCACCGCCGTAGTAGCGCGGAAAGTCGGCATCCGGGTCGATTTCGCAAATGACTTTGGCGGCCAAGGCGCAAGTCTGTGGATCGGTGTAGGCCGACGGCTCTAACGCGTCCAGTGTGAAAGCACCAAAGCGCAAGCCGGTGGCCACGGAGTAAGGAATGCTGAATTGAGCCTCGTAGGCGTTGGCTGGTTGCCGCTTGCTCTCGATCGGCTCGCAGACAATTTTCATGACACCCTCGGGCAAGCGCGCAACGATGCGTTTGACCGCTGCGCCCTGCCATTGCGGATGCAAACTGCTGGCGGCATCCGCGCAAGCGTGTGTGAAATGGCAGGCTGGAATCGGCTTGATGGCGATGTTGAGTGTTTCCCAGACGCTGCCCAAACCGTCAGTGACGATGTTCAAGTCGCAGCCTTCAGCGAGCGCGCCCAAGTGGCTGTTGTAGAGCCCGAAGCGCCCTTCGTAAGTGGCGCGTGGTCCGACAAAACCGTGCTTGGCCAAGGTTGCGGCGGTGATGGCACTGGACCCAGCCCAACCCGGATGCAGCCGCTTGGTCCAGGCACCATCTTGCAAAAACTCCAAGCTGCCACTGGCCAGCGACAACGCAATGCCTTGTGCGTCGACCCACTGCGCCTTGTCCAACTTCATCAAATGCGCGGCCGCCAAGGTGCAGCCGAAAGTGCCGATCAAGCCCGTCGGATGAAAGCCGACTTGGTGAAAAGCACCGTGCGCCGCAGCCCCCAATCGAATCGCCGTCTCAACGCCCAACACATAGGCCGCCAGCAGGTCGCGGCCGCTGGCTTGGCGCTGCACCGCCAGCCCGAGTGCAGCCGGCAGCACCGAGGTGGTGGCATGCAGCACAGCGCGCGGATGCGTGTCGTCGTAATCAAGGCCATGAATCAGCAAGGCGTTCATGGCAATCGCGTCGCGAACCGGCAGTTGCACGCCACAACCAATCACCGGCACGCCACCAGCGCCGCCGCCCAGCTCCTTGAAAGCCTCGAGGCTTTGCCGCGCAAAGTCGTATTGCGTGCTGGCCAGCGCGATGCCCAGTGCGTCGAGCATCAAATGCGCTGCGCGTTGTCGCACGACGGCAGGCACGCTCTCAAGCGTGAAGCCATGACCGTACTCGGCTAGGCGTTCAGAGATCAATGCGCTCATCTCAAT
>JBEDKR010000115.1:0-6469 GCA_041172005.1 Pseudomonadota bacterium | reverse complement strand
GCTTTTGATCAGCTGGACTTTGAGTTTGTTTTCTGTCGTCATAACCGTACCGCCTTAGCCGAAGATGTCTTCGACTGTTTTTCCACGCTTGGCCGCAATGTTCGAGGCCGTGGTGGATTTGTTCAGGGCGTCCATCGTGGCGCGCACCATGTTGTATGGGTTACTCGAACCATGGCTTTTGGCCACGATATCGGTGATACCCATGACTTCGAAGACAGCGCGCATAGGGCCGCCAGCAATGATGCCGGTACCTTTTGGTGCTGGCGCCATCATGACGTTAGCGGCACCGTGGTGACCGAAGACGTTGTGGTGGATCGTGCCGTTCTTCAACGACACCGAGGTCATATTGCGACGAGCCTCTTCCATGGCCTTTTGCACGGCTGCTGGCACTTCTTTCGATTTGCCCTTGCCCATGCCGACCCGACCTGCGCCGTCACCGACAACAGTTAGTGCCGCGAAGCCCAGAATACGACCGCCCTTGACGACTTTGGTGACGCGGTTAACCGCAATCATCTTTTCCTTCAGACCATCGTCTGGAGCGTCGTTGTTTGATTTAGCTTGAAACTTAGCCATACTTAATTCCAGTCTGCTTAGAACTGCAAGCCGGCTTCACGCGCAGCCTCGGCCAGCGCTTTCACGCGGCCGTGGTAGGCGAAGCCAGCGCGGTCGAACGCTACTTTTTCCACACCAGCTGCTTTTGCTTTTTCAGCAATGCGCTTGCCAATGGCCAGCGCAGCAGCAACATTACCGCCCTTGCCTGACGCGCCGAGTTCCTTGCGGACTTCGACTTCTGCCGTGGAGGCAGCGGCCAGGATTTTGGAGCCGTCGCCAGAAATGACGCTGGCGTAAATATGCAAATTGGTACGATTCACCGTCAAACGTGCCACGCCTTGCGTCGCAATGCGGATGCGGGTTTGACGTGAACGACGAAGGCGCTGCTCTTTTTTGGTCAACATGATGCAGCTCCTTATTTCTTCTTGGTTTCTTTGATCGTGATCTTCTCATCCGAATAACGGATGCCCTTGCCTTTGTAAGGCTCAGGAGGACGAATCGCACGAACTTCAGCAGCAATCTGACCGACGCGCTGACGATCAGAACCCTTGATCACGACTTCCGTCGGCGTTGGGGTTTCGACCTTGATGCCAGCAGGCATGTCAAGAATCACCGGGTGGGAGTAACCCACCGTCAGGTTCAGTTTGGCGCCTTGGGCTTGGGCTTTGTAACCCACACCCACCAAATTGAGCTTTTTCTCAAAGCCCTTGGTAACACCGGTGACCATGTTGTTCACGAGCTGGCGCATGGTGCCGCTCATGGCATTGGCTTCGCGCGAATCGTTCGCAGGAACGAAGGTCAGCTGGCCGGCTTCGTTCTTGATGGTCACCAAGACGTTTTGCGCTTGTGCCAAGGTGCCGAGGGCGCCCTTGACATTGATGTGGTCTTCTTTGAAGACAACGTCAACGCCCGCTGGGACGATGACTGGCATTTTTGCTACACGAGACATTTCAGTTACTCCTAATGTCCGTTAAGCCACGTAGCAAAGAACTTCGCCACCGATACCGGTTGCGCGCGCTTTGCGATCGGTCATCACGCCTTGTGGCGTGGTGACGATGGCCACACCCAAGCCATTCATGACTTGAGGAATGGAGCCGTGGCCTTTGTAAACACGAAGGCCGGGGCGACTGACGCGCTCAATACGCTCAATCACAGGGCGACCTGCGTAGTACTTCAGGGCAATTTCCAATTGGGGTTTACCGTCGTTGGCCTTGACTGAGAAGCCATCAATGTAGCCCTCATCTTTCAGGACCTGGGCGATAGCGACTTTGACTTTAGAAGACGGCACCTGCACAACGGCTTTTTCAACCATTTGTGCGTTGCGGATACGCGTCAACATGTCGGCGATAGGATCACTCATGCTCATTTGTGGTTCTCCTAGTGCTTACCAGCTGGCTTTGGTGATACCGGGGATATCACCGGCAAAAGCCAATTCACGGATCTTGGCGCGAGCCAGACCAAATTGACGGAACGTACCGCGTGGGCGACCCGTGATCGCGCAGCGGTTACGCTGGCGAGTAGGGTTCGCGTTGCGAGGCAACTTTTGCAACTCAAGACGGGCCAAGGCGCGCTCGTCGTCAGTGCGCTTGAAGTCGCCAGCAGTTTTTTTCAGTTCTGTGTATTTCTTCGCGAACTTAGCAGCGAGTTTTTCGCGCTTGATTTCACGTTGAAGTAGAGCTTGTTTTGACATCTCTTGCGCCTTCAGTTCTTGAACGGAAAACGGAAGGCGGTGAGCAGTGCTTTGCACTCTTCATCGGTCTTGGCCGTCGTTGTGATACTGATGTTGAGACCGCGCAAAGCATCCACTTTGTCGTACTCAATCTCAGGGAAAATGATCTGCTCTTTCACGCCGATGTTGTAGTTGCCGCGGCCATCGAAGGCCCGACCGGAAATACCACGGAAGTCACGAACACGCGGCAGAGCCACTGTGACGAAACGATCGAGGAATTCATACATCTTGACGCCACGCAGCGTGACCATGCAGCCGATTGGCAAGTCTTCGCGGATTTTAAAACCGGCGATGGCCTTTTTAGCCTTGGTGACGACTGGCTTTTGGCCAGCAATCTTGGTCATGTCGCCTACGGCGTTATCCATGACCTTCTTGTCTGCAACAGCCTCGCTCACGCCCATATTGAGCGTGATCTTGGTGATGCGGGGAACCTGCATCGGTGTTGTGTAGCCGAATTTTTCAATCAGGGCTGGCGCGATTTTCTCGCGGTACTGAGCTTGCAAGCGTGCCATTTTTATGCAGCCTTAATTTCGTCGCCGCTGGACTTGTAGACGCGCACTTTTTTGCCGTCAGCCAACAACTTGATACCAACGCGATCCGCCTTGCCAGTCGCAGCATTGAAAATTGCCACGTTGGATTGGTGAATCGGCATGTTTTTCTCAACAATGCCACCTGCGATACCTTTGAGCGGGTTCGGCTTGGCATGTTTTTTGACCATGTTGACACCATCCACCATCAGGTAGCTTTCATCTTTGCGAAGCGCAACTGTGCCGCGCTTGCCTTTGTCTCGCCCTGCGAGAACGACGACTTCGTCGCCTTTGCGAATTTTGTTCATGGCGGGTCCTTAAAGAACTTCAGGAGCCAAAGACACGATCTTCATGAACTTCTCAGTGCGCAGCTCGCGCGTCACTGGTCCAAAGATACGAGTGCCGATTGGCTCGAGTTTGGCGTTGAGCAACACTGCTGCATTGCCGTCAAATTTAACAAGGGAGCCGTCGCCGCGACGAATGCCTTTGGCAGTGCGGACAACCACAGCGCTGTAAACCTCGCCTTTTTTGACGCGGCCACGTGGGGCTGCTTCTTTGATGGTCACTTTAATGACATCACCAACGCTGGCGTAACGGCGCTTAGAGCCGCCCAGCACTTTGATGCACATCACGGATTTAGCACCCGTGTTGTCAGCAACGTCGAGTTTGGATTGCGTTTGAATCATTTAAATTTGTTCCCAACTTGCACCGGAGGGTGGCTTGCCCTTGAGCTCACCACCAACCAATCAGTCTTGGGCCCGTCGTCCACACTGCAAACCACTTGCAATGCTTCCGCTGGGCAGAAGTTTCCGCTTTCAAGAGCGAAGCCCGCTATTATGACTGCATAAAAGTCCCGCGTCAACACACCTCCTGCAAAAATCTTCCTTGGATGTGAAAAATAAGCAGTCCGCAGCCTGTCAACTTCTGATTTTTAGGCTGGTCCGGGCAGACTGATCTTTATTTGTGGTTCTTTTGCGGCAAGTTTTAGCGCCACAGGCAGTTGGATCCGTTGTGTGCGCTGCATGCTGGCGGCACACCGTACTTCTTTCAGGTTGGCAACGTCCTATAAGCTTGGCACAGTGTGATGAATACATCCAACTGCGGGTCGACGCCGGTTTCAGCCTGCAGCAGTTCAGCCACTTCCGCCGCCAAGGACTCCGCCAACAGGGCGTCTAGAAACAAAACACGTGACCTACGCGCCAATACATCTTCTACCGTGCGCGCATATTCGTAGCGTGCCGCAAACCGCACCATTGCCTCTGACAAGCTTGGACACAACCAATAATCTTGGCCAGGCAAGGCTTGGACCTCTGCCGCTTCCCCGCCGTAGCTGTGCAGCCCGGCGGCTTCACTCAACTTTCGTTGCGACGCTGCCGCGCCAACCAATGGCAACGCAGCGGTCACCGACCCGCCGCGCTTGGGCAACAACTCAGCTGCAGCGCAATGCACCAAAACATCTTCCGCCATCGCCCGGTAGGTGGTCCATTTACCACCCGTGACCGTGACCAAGCCGCTGGGACTGACCACCACGGTGTGCTCCCGCGACAAACCCTTGGTGCTGTGCCCTTCGTTCTCTGGCGGTTTCACCAGCGGCCGCAAGCCCACCCAGATACTCAGTACGTCCGCAGCGAGAGGCGCTCGCGTCAGGTAGCGCGCCGATTCACGAAAAATAAAGTCGACTTCTTCCTTGAAAGCCTGCGGCTCCCGGGCCAGGTCGTCCCGCGGCGTGTCGGTGGTGCCCAATATGACTTTGCCCAGCCAAGGCACCGCAAACAGCACGCGGCCATCCTGGGTTTTGGGCACCAACAAGGCGTGGTCACTGGGCCAAAAAGATCGATCAACCACCAAATGCACGCCTTGACTAGGCGCCACCATCGGCGTGACGATTTGTCCCGCAGCAGCACCATCGAGCGCGCGCAACTCGTCCACCCAAACGCCAGCCGCATTGACGATGCAACCCGCCCGCACTTCAAAAGTCTGGCCAGTTTCTTCATCGCGGGCATGCACGCCAGTCAATTGGCCGGCTTCGTGAATGAAGCCCCTGACCGGGCAGTAATTGACCAACAGCGCGCCCTGCTGCGCGGCCGTTCGCGCCAGCGCCAGCGCCAGCCGCGCATCGTCAAACTGACCATCCCAGTACTTAACACCGCCCTTGAGCCCTTGCGGCTGAACCGTTGGCAGGCATTGCAGCGTCTCATCACGGCTTAGAAATTCGGTCTTGCCCAGCCCCGCAGCGCCCGCCAGCAAGTCGTACAGCTTCAAGCCCACGCCATAAAAAGGCGCTTCCCAATATTTATAGGAAGGCATGACGAAAGCCAAGGGCTGCGCCAAATGTGGTGCGTTGTTCAGCAGCACCGAGCGTTCGTGCAGGGCTTCGCGCACCAGCGCCAAGTTGCCCTGCGCCAAGTAACGCACGCCACCATGCACCAGCTTGGTCGCCCTTGAAGACGTGCCTTTGGCGAAGTCATGCGACTCCAGCAGCACCACCGAATAACCGCGCGACGCGGCCTCCAGAGCAACACCTAGGCCGGTCGCGCCGCCACCGATCACCGCTAAGTCGTAACGCTTGGGTTCCGCAAGACGCGCCAGCAGATCGGGGCGGTGTGTGGGCAGGGGCGAGGTAGATGGCATGGCTTACATTCTCGGCGCCACGCCATACCGGCGTCATGTGAAGGTTAAGCCGAGGCACTTCTTGTCGGTCAGCGCGACCTTGGCCCACAATGAACCGCATGACCTATCTGCTCGCTCTCGACCAAGGCACCTCCAGCTCCCGCAGCATTATTTTTGACGCTGAAGGGCATATAGTTGCGATGGCGCAGCAGGAACTGACGCAAATATTCCCGCAGCCCGGCTGGGTCGAGCATGACCCGATGGAAATTTGGCGAGCACAGCTCGCCACGGCGCAAGAGGTGCTCGACAAAGCCGGGCTGAAAGCCAGCGACATGCGTGCACTGGGCATCACCAATCAGCGCGAAACCACGGTGGCCTGGAACCGCAAAACCGGCCAGCCCATCCACAACGCCATCGTTTGGCAAGACCGCCGCGCCGAAGCCACCTGCGCGCATCTGCGCGCGCAAGGCAAAGAGGAGTTAATCCAGTCCGCCACCGGGCTGCGGATTGACGCTTATTTTTCAGCCACCAAACTCAAATGGCTGCTCGACCATGTGCCGGATGCCCGGGCTCAGGCCGAGCGCGGCGAGCTGGCTTTTGGCACCATCGACACTTGGCTAATGTGGCAACTCACCCAAGGTGCGCTGCACGCCACCGACGTCACCAATGCGTCGCGCACCATGCTGTTCAATGTGCGCACCCAGCAGTGGGACGCCGAGCTGCTGGCGCTGCTGGACATTCCACCGTCGCTGATGCCGGAGGTTCGGCCCTCCAGCGGTGACTTTGGCGAAGTCCGGCCTGAACTGCTGGGCCACGCGATCCCGATTGGCGGCGTCGCGGGCGACCAGCAAAGCGCTTCCTTTGGCCAAGCTTGTTTCACCCCCGGCATGGCCAAGAACACCTACGGCACCGGTTGCTTCTTGCTGATGCACACCGGCACGCAATTCCAGACCTCTGAAAACGGCCTGCTGACAACCATCGCCGCGCAAACTTCAGCCCAAACTGAGTTCGCCATGGAAGGCAGCGTCTTTGTTGGCGGTGCGGTGGTGCA
>JBEDKR010000114.1:0-6477 GCA_041172005.1 Pseudomonadota bacterium | reverse complement strand
TGTAAGAGAATCAGGGGATGACTCTCCCCTCCCCTGATGCCGTTAAGGCCGTTTTACCCTCGCAGCGAGCCCTTGTTTTGGGCTCCACCTCCCGCTACCGCCAAGAACTTCTGCAACGCCTGCGCATCCCTTTCAGCGTTGCTGCACCCGATGTCGATGAGACGCCGCTGGCCGGTGAAGCACCTGCGGCACTGGCGATGCGCCTGGCCTTGGCAAAAGCCCGCGCAGTGGCCAGCGCCTTCCCGCAAGCGGTGGTGATCGGCTCTGACCAAGTCGCCGACTTGGACGGCGTGTCGCTGGGCAAGCCCGGCACGCATGAGCGCGCCGTCGCGCAACTGCGCCAAATGCGCGGCCGCATCGTGATTTTCCAAACCGCTGTTGCCGTGGTGTGTCAGGCCAGCGGCTTTGAACAAGCGGCTTTGGCCGCCGTGAAAGTCCGCTTTCGCCAACTCAGCGACGAGGCCATTGAAAACTATCTACAGGCCGAGCAACCCTACGACTGCGCCGGCAGCGCCAAGAGCGAAGGGCTAGGCATAGCACTGCTGGAGGCGATTGACAGCGACGACCCGACCGCGCTGATCGGCCTGCCCCTGATCCGCACCTGCCACCTGATCGAAGCTGCCGGCATTCGGCTGTTTGAGTCGAAAGTAACCGCATGAACGACACCACCAAAACACACAGCAGCAAAGGCAAACTCTACTTGGTCCCCGCACCGCTGGACTTCGGCTGCGACGACGCCGCACCGCTGCAGCAAGTCATGCCGCAAGGCACGATGGAGGTTGCCGCGAAGCTGGGCTTCTGGGTCTCGGAAAACGCCCGCAGCACCCGCGCTTATTTGAAACGCGTGAATGAGTTGCACCCGCTGAGCCAGCCCATCCAAGCGCTGCAAATTCAGGAACTGCCACGCGAAGTGCATAAAAAAGGCGATCACGGCGGCAACTTTGATGCGCGCCCCTTGCTGCAAGCCGCCCTGCAGGGCCATGACATGGGCTTGGTCAGCGAAGCCGGCATGCCCGCAATTGCAGACCCCGGCTCATCGGTGGTGCGCGCCGCGCACGATTTAGGCTTGCAAGTTGTGCCTTTGGCGGGCCCCATGTCGCTGGTGATGGCGCTGGCCGCCAGCGGGCTGAATGGTCAGAACTTCGCGTTTGTCGGCTATCTGCCGCAAGACGCTGGTGAGCGCTCACAGCGCATCCGCGAGCTCGAATCCATCGCGCTGAAGACGGGGCAAACCCAGATGTTCATTGAGACGCCTTACCGCAACACGGTGTTGCTGGGTGCGCTGCTGCAAACTTTGAACGGCAACACCCGGCTGGCGCTGAGCTGCGGCCTGACACTTGATGCCGCATGGTCGCGCAGTGCGCAGGTCAGCGCATGGAAAAGCAAGCGCGATGAAAAACCGGGCGCACCGCTGGCGCTGCCAACGGTGTTTTGCATCGGTCGCTAAAAACCGAAACGCCGAGGCTGCTTGAGCAGCCGGGCTTTTAGCGAATGGCCGGCACGCTGCGCAAGGTCGCCTTCATGGCAGCCTCGCCCATCGCCGCGCCAAAGCGCTTGGCCAGACGCTCGGCAACGTTTTCGCGGCGGGTGTAGTCAATGATGTCTTCTGTTTTGACGACTTCACGAGCGACAAATTCGAGGGAGCCGAACTGGTCTGCCAGACCCAAAGTAACGGCCTGCTCACCACTCCAGAAAAGGCCGCTGAACATCTCAGGCGTTTCCTTCAGGCGATCGCCACGGCCATTTTTGACCACGGTGATGAACTGCTGGTGAATCTGATTCAGCATGGTCTGCGCGTAAGTGCGCTGACGTTCACTTTGGGCGCTGAAGGGATCCAGAAAACCCTTGTTTTCACCCGCCGTCATCAACCGCCGTTCGACCCCAAGCTTGTCCATCAAACCTGTGAAACCGAAGCCGTCCATCAGTACGCCAATGCTGCCCACAATGCTAGCCTTGTCGACGTAAATCTGATCGGCTGCCACAGCGATGTAATAGGCTGCGGAGGCTGCAGTTTCTTCGACAACGGCATACACCGGCTTTTTGTATTTCGCTTTCAGTCGCAAAATTTCATCATTCATCATGCCCGCCTGAACCGGGCTGCCGCCTGGCGAATTGATCAACAACACCACCGCTTTGGAGCCCTCGTCTGCGAAAGCCGCTTGCAGCGCCGCATTGACAAATTCAGCACTCGCATCGGCGCCGTCAGAGATCTCACCCTTGATCTCAACTACCGCCGTGTGCGGCGTGCTGACGCTGGTGGGCGATGCGCCCCGATGCAAGGCCAGCCAGACCAGCGCAATCAAGAAAAGCAACCATGACAAGCGCACAAAAGTCTTCCAGCGACGCGTCGATTTTTGCTCATTGATAGCGGCGAAGGCCAGCTTTTCCAGGGTTGCGCGCTCCCAGCCGCGCTCTTGCGAAGCCACTGCAGCGCTTGCGACAGTTTCGTTGTTGACGGGTTGGGTGTTGTTTTCGTTCATGATGATCAGTTTAAAACGCGATAGGTTTGAGGTTGTACGCAGGGTGCCAAAAGACCACACCGTCACGTTCCGAAAGAATGATTTTCACGAGCCCGCCACGGCACGGCCCGCCAACACATTCGCCGGTTTCAGGGTGGTACGCCGCGCCATGACTGGCGCACAACAACCATTGGCCACGGTCGTCAAAAATTTGGTTCGGCTGCCAATCCAACTCCATCGCCACATGGGTGCACCGGTTCAAATAGGCTTGCGGCTGCCCCTCAAACCGCACGGCAAAAGCCCGACAGGTCTGGCCGGCATAGACCACATCAAAAGGAACCGCCAAACCACCTTCCACGAGGTCGGCGGCGTTGCACAAGGCTTGGACGGGGTCAACGGTCAATGCGTCAGGCATGGGTCTGCAACCAAGTCTGCAGCTCACTCACCGAATGCAGCACCGCACGCGGCTTGAGCACCTCGAAGGCGTCGGGTTCATGCGCGCCATAGCTGACACCCACACTGGCGCAACCCGCATTCAGGGCCATCTGCAAATCATGCGTGGTATCGCCGATCATCAAGGTCCGCTCAGGCGGTACATCGAACTCTCGCATCAGCTCATGCAACATGCGGGGATGTGGCTTGCCGGCGGTCTCGTCGGCTGTGCGCGAACCGTCAAAACGCCCTTTGAGCTCGACCGCCTGCAGGGCTTCGTCAAGGCCGCGTCTGGACTTTCCGGTCGCTACCGTCAAAATATGGCCGCGCTCTTTGAGTTCAGCCAGCAACGTCAACGCGCCATCAAACAAACTGATGTCGTTTTGACGCTGCATGTAGTGATGCTTGTAGCGCTGGTTGAGTTCGGGGTAGCGGGACTCCGGCACGTCAGGCGCGGCGTGGGCCAGCGCCTCCATCAGTCCCAGCCCGATCACATAAGACGCGGCTTCATCGCTGGGCTTGGCGCCGCCCACATCCACGACGGCCGCCTGAATGCTGCGCACGATGAACCGGGTCGAGTCGTACAGCGTGCCGTCCCAATCGAAGGCGATCAAATCAAAATTCAGGCGGCGGGACATGGGCAACCAGTGCGTCAAGTTCGGGTGGGAGTTCGGCTAGTAGCGTGATGCGCTTGCCGTTCGAGGGGTGGGTGAACTTCAAGGTCCAGGCATGTAAAAACATGCGCTTGAGCGCTTGCCCGGCAGGCAGCTTTTGCAAGCCTTTGTTCAACTCAAAGTTGCCGTATTTATCGTCGCCGGCAATTGGATAACCTTCGGTCGCCAAGTGCACGCGAATCTGGTGCGTGCGCCCAGTTTTGATGGTGACTTCGAGCAAACTAAAATCGCTCAAGGGCTGGTCTTTGGACGCCGGCAGCGCTGCCCGCACCTTCACCAATGTGACGGCGCGCATGGCGTCCGGATGCTCTTTGTCGACCACCCTGACGCGGCGCTCACCGTCCGGCTGCAGGTATTTTTGCAGCGGCTTGTCGAGCACTTTCAACTTGGGCGGCCAGTTGCCCGCAACCATCGCCAAGTACACCTTGTCGGTTTCGCGCTCGCGGAACTGCTCTTGCAAAATTTTCAGAGCCATTCGTTTTTTGGCAATCAACAAGACACCGCTGGTTTCCCGGTCTAGCCGGTGCACCAGCTCCAGAAAATCGTGTCCCGGCCTAGCCATGCGCATTTGCTCAATCACGCCAAAGGCGACGCCGCTGCCGCCATGCACTGCCACGCCAGCCGGTTTGTCGATGGCCAGCACGTGGTCGTCTTCAAACAAAATTGGGAACTCGCGCGACGGTGCCAAACCGCCGACGCTGGACGTTGCACCGTGGCGGGCGATTTCGGTCGCCATCGCCAGCGCTTTCTGGTCGGCGCGTTCTGATGTGCGCACCGGCGGCAGTCGCACCACATCGCCCGCAGCGACCCGCGTGTCGGCCTGCACCCGGCCTTTGTTGATGCGCACTTCGCCGCTGCGAATGATTCGGTACACATGGGTTTTGGGTACGCCCTTGAGCTGGCGAATCAAAAAGTTGTCGAGCCGCTGACCAGCATAGTCTTCCGTCACCGTGACCAGCGTGGCTTGCGGCAAGACTGTCGATTCAATGGCCTCAGCAAGTTCAACCGCCACCGGCTGAGGCAAGAAAACGCGCCTAGGCGCGGCCGCTAACTGCAGCTGCGCAGGCGACTGACGCGAGCCGCCAGACCTCACTTTGGCGGGCGAACCCAAGGGTTTGCCGGCGCCGCGTGGGGCGTTTTTTGATCGTTTGGCCGGAGGATTTCCTGACCCTATAATGTGTTTCACTAGCGATGCGCTGTAAGTAGTTGATTTGTCTGGCAGTTTAGTCCACCACAAGTCCACGCTTGCCGCAGTGCCGCGCTAGAAGGTCGATGCTGATGACTGTTTTGCCTGAAAAGCCAGGGTGCGAGGCACCCCGCGAAGGGCCAACACAGTGCGCAAGTCGACGTTTTGCGAAAATAACAACGGAATACCAAGTGCATAGCCCCACGGGCTGTGCACGGATCTTGATGAGATCAAGCCTTTTGACGGGTAGCCTCCTGATGACAACTCTGGTTGGACTGGTTTTTTTATGCCTGCGGCGCCTTCTGGCCCCGCTCTCAGGCGTAAACACACCTGCAACCCCTGCATCACGGACACGCTCTGCTATTTTATTTATAGCAAATATCCGATTGGCCCCTGCTCATCCCATCCACGCGCCCACGCCCAGACTTCTCGCTTGACCGCTCTTTGTTGAGCAGTCCTGCAGAGCACGTCAAAAGCTCTCCGGCAATTCCCCACGTTCGCATCACGTCAGCTTCAGGCATCGTTAGCCCAATTTGGGCAGTTGAATGCTCGAGAAAATTCTCGGGGCAAGAACGATAAGGAATTCCGATGAAACGGATGCTGATTAACGCCACCCAAGCCGAAGAACGCCGGTTGGCCATTGTTGATGGACAAAAACTCCTCGACTACGAAATTGAAATTGAAGGCCGCGAACAGCGCAAGGGCAACATCTACAAGGCCGTCGTCACGCGCGTCGAGCCTTCGCTGGAAGCCTGCTTTGTTGACTACGGTGAAGACCGTCACGGCTTTCTGCCGTTCAAGGAAATCTCGCGCAATTATTTTGCTGCCGGCGTTCCAGTCAATCAGGCGCGCATCAATGATGTGATCCGTGAAGGCCAGGAACTGATGGTTCAGGTCGAAAAAGAAGAACGCGGTAACAAGGGCGCAGCCCTGACCACCTTCGTCAGCTTGGCGGGTCGTTACGTGGTGCTGATGCCCAACAACCCACGTGGTGGCGGTGTCAGCCGCCGTATCGAAGGCGACGACCGGGCCGAACTCAAAGAAGCCATGGACCAACTGGAATACCCAGCCGGCTCCAGCATCATCGCGCGCACCGCCGGCATTGGCCGCAGCGCTCCAGAACTGCAGTGGGACTTGAACTACCTGATCAAGCTCTGGACCGCCATCGAAGGCGCCGGCAAAAATGGCAAGGGCGCTTTCCTTATTTACCAAGAATCAAGCTTGGTGATTCGCGCCATTCGGGACTACTTCAACAGCGACATCGGCGACATTCTGTTCGACACCGACGACGTCTACGAACAAGCCCGTCAGTTCATGGCACACGTCATGCCTGAGCATGAGCACCGCGTCAAACGCTACCGCGATGACGCACCATTGTTCTCGCGTTTCCAGATCGAGCACCAGATCGAATCGGCCTACGCACGCACCGTGCAACTGCCGTCCGGCGGCGCCATCGTCATCGACCACACTGAAGCACTGGTGTCGGTTGACGTCAACTCTGCTCGCGCCATCAAGGGCGGCGACATTGAAGAAACCGCCACCCGCACCAACCTCGAAGCAGCTGATGAAGTGGCCCGCCAGATGCGCTTGCGCGACTTGGGCGGCCTGATCGTCATCGACTTCATCGACATGGAAGAAAGCCGCAATCGCCGCGATGTCGAAAACCGCCTGCGCGACGCACTGCGTCAAGACCGCGCCCGCGTGCAGTTCGGCACCATCAGCAAGT
>JBEDKR010000113.1:0-6506 GCA_041172005.1 Pseudomonadota bacterium | reverse complement strand
ATGCGCAAGCGGCGCGGCGTGTGAATGGATATTTCATTTGTTGTCTCCTGTTTTTTTATGGACTGAACTGACGCTGCGATTCAAATGTCGTCATTCACACCGTGGCCACGGCGCGCCACCAAGAATGTCCGCTCGAACGCCATCACCTGCACGTTTTTCTGATTGAAAGCGGTGGTTTTCACCGTGACGATGCCTTGACCCGGCCGCGATTTAGACTCCCGCTTTTCAAGCACCTTGGTTTCAGCGTACAGCGTGTCACCGGCAAAGACCGGCGCGGAAATGTCGATGTCTTTCCAGCCCAGATTGGCAATCGCCTTGCCGCTCACGTCGTTGACCGTCATGCCGACCACTACCGCCAATGTCAGCGGGCTGTTGATCAACAATTTGCCAAACTCGCTCTTGGCCGCAAATGCAGCGTCGCAATGCATCGGGTGCTGGTTCATCGTCAGCAGCGCAAACTGGATGTTGTCGTTGTCCGTCAGGGTTCGGCCCGGACGGTGTTCATACACATCGCCGACCGTGAAGTCTTCAAGATAGCGACCATAAGACGCGCGGTAACGCTGGGGACCAATTTCAACGGCTGACAACATGGGAGTCTCCTGGGTAAAACAGCAATGGCTGTTTTGTTTATTTGTACGAACAAATAAGTTTACCCAAAAATGTCAGGGCTCAAACATCAGTAAAAACCCTGATCTAAGGTACGCAAAACGCAAAAAAAGGCGGACTGTATAAACAGACCACCCTTTTGAGTCAACGAACCCAGTTCCCCGGGCTCAAAACATCAGTATCGGCTCACTGCGGTTCAATCTTGGCATCAGCAATCGCCTTGGCCCACTTGGCCGTTTCAGCTTTGGACCGCTGCGCCAGCGCTTCTGGCGTGCCGGGCTCAGTCTCAAAACCGAGGGCGGCAAAACGCTCCAAAATGTCTTTGTTACCAGCCGCGATATTGATGGCGCGGTTCAGCTTCAAGATGATGTCATTGGGCGTGCCAGCAGGAGCGAAGACAGCAAAATAAGCGATCAGTTCATAGTCTTTCAGACCCAGCGCTTCATTCACCGTTGGCAGCTCAGGAATCGCCTTGGAGCGCTTGGTTGACGTCACCGCCAAGCCGCGCACCTTGCCGGCTTTCACCTGCGGCAGCATGACCGCGAAGTCGGCAGTGAACAAGTTGACTTGACCACCGATCAAGTCTGTCATCGCTGCAGGTCCGCTTTTGTAAGGGATGTTGGTCATCTTGATGTTGGCCATACTGGCCAGCACCTCAGTCGACACCAGCTGCGATGTGCTGGCGCTGGCAAACGTCACGTAAGTTGGCTTGGCTTTGGCCAACGCAACAACCTCTTTGAGTGTTTTGGCCGGCACTTCGTTGTTGATCGCCACGATCAGCGGAACGGAGCCCAAGTAAGCCACGGGCGCAAAAGCGGTGTCTTGGTCATAAGGCAGCTTCTTCATCAAGCTTTTGAGGGCGGCGTTGGTGCTGTTGGTGCCGATCAAAATGGTGTAACCGTCTGGTGCTGCTTTGGCCACGTAGTCAGCACCGAGCATGCCGTTGACGCCGGCCCTGTTCTCAACAATGACAGGCTGGTCAAGGATTTCAGAAATTTTGGCGGAAAACGCGCGGGCAATCTGGTCGGTCGCGCTGCCAGCAGCAAACGGCACAACGGCCTTGATCGGCTTGCTCGGGTAAGTTTGGGCGCTGGCCGTGGCGGCGTAAACGCTGAGCAAAGCAGCACCGGCGGTGAGCAGCCAGCGGGCCGAAGAATGAGTTTTGGCAGGGCGAAGGAAAGAATTCATGAGGCAATCTCCGAAAATAAGCTCTCAATTATTACGCATAGAACACGCTGTCAATCGACCAAGAACCATGGGCTTACCCTTGTAAAGGCTTGGTTTCAGACTCGCTCAAGACCATGGCCAGCAGACCCGACGCCAGACATTTTCCGTGCGCGTCAAGCGCCAGCGAACGCGTGACACCGCCGGCCAAAGAGCCGTGCAGCACAAAATTCAGCGCGCCCAAATGCGGCAAACAGAAGCGCTCCACCGGGCCCTGAACAATGCCTGCGTAATGCGCTTTGACACGCTCAGGCGTCAATAGCTGCTCAAGCAGCGGGTAGTGTTCGGCGTCATAGGCAATCACCGACAGCGTGCTGCGGTTGCCTTTGTCGCCGGTACGGGCATGGGCGATGTCTCTGAGCAGCATGTCAATTCTCCAAAACCAAAACAGACGGGGTGACCCAATCCCGCGGAATCAAGACCGACGCAGCGGCGATGACTTCACGCACGCTCTTGGTGGCACCGCCGCCACTGGCCGGGCCGTTCAGGTACAGCGCTTCAACCTCGTTGGCCACGTCTTTGGCTTGCTCGGCTGTCTTGACGCGCATCGCTAAGCGCAAGCGCACTTCACTCGGTTCATTTTTAGATTCAGTAGCAGGCATGATCCGGTCACCCAAAATCGTGTTGACACCGATCAACTCGTAGCGGCTTTCGCAGTCTGCAAAACCAGCTTCGTTCAAACGAATCCGGAGCACATCCAGCGCCAATTGACCACGCGCCACGGCACCCGGACCGGCATACGACATCTGGCCGTCGGCGATGAAGCCTTCGCGGTGACCAACCGTGACTTTCAGTGTGTCCGGCCGCGTCTGCCCTGCCCCACCAGTGACTTGAACACGGTCTGGGCCAACTTGCGTCAACCGAACCTGAGAAAAATCAGCCACCACATCCGGCTGCAAATAGCGCGCAGGGTTTTCAATTTCGTAGAGCAATTGCTCGGTGCACGTGGCCGTGGTGACGCAGCCGCCAGAACCAGCCACCTTGGTGATCACCGCATCGCCCGAAGCATCGACCTCGGCCAGCGGAAAGCCGAGGTGCGCCAAGTCCGGCACATCACGGAAACCGGGGTCGGCAAAGTAGCCGCCGGTGATTTGTCCCGCGCACTCCAGCAAATGGCCGACCAACACGCCTTTGCCAAGCCGCGTCCAATCGTCAGCGGCCCAGCCAAAGCTGTGCATCAGCGGCGCCAAAAACAAGGCCGGGTCAGCCAACCGACCGGTGATGATGACGTGCGCGTCGGTCTGCAGCGCTGGCAGCAAAGCATCAGCACCCAGGTAGACATTGGCAGAAATCACATCATCTTTGAGCGATGCCAGCGTGTGCGGCGACTCCATCAAGGGCAAGTCCATGCCACGTGTACTCAAAACTTCGAGCACGTCGTCGCCCAGCACTACAGCCACTTTGACCTGCGGCAAGCCGAGTTCACGCGCCACCCGTAGCACTTCATGGCCGGCTTGCAGTGGATTGGCAGCGCCCATGTTGGTGATGATGCGCACGCCTTGTTGCACGCAGGGGCCCAGCACCGCCTGCATGCGTTGGGTCAGCAGCGGGTCAAAACCGCGGTCTGGGTGTTGGCTGCGCTCTAGCTGAGCCAGCGCAATCGTGCGCTCAGCGAGACACTCAAAAACGAGGTAATCGAGTTGGCCTTTTTCGGCCAGTTCAAGCGCCGGCAAAATCCGGTCGCCGGCGTAGCCAGCGCCCGAGCCAATGCGCAAAGTGAGAGGGGAAGATTTCATGGGTGTGATCAAAGTACTGACGAGACGCCAGTGTGTCACATCGCCATTGCATCCATCGCGTTGACTACTTTAAGGGCGCTGGGTCGGGCCGCCAATATTGAACCGCGTCGCTGTCCACTTAAGGACATAAGCACCGATCAGCGCGCCGTTGAAGTCGCCCAACATCATCCACAACAATTGTTGAGGCGCAACCAGTTGCTCAGGGTCGAACAGCGTCCAGACCAAATGATGAACGACCGCATTGGCCAAGCAATAACCCAAGGTGACGATGCCAAGGTCTTTCAAAGACAGCAGACTCACTTCGCGGCCGGTGTAAATCCGAAAACCCAGCACGGCCAATAAAGGCCCGGAGGCGGAGCAAAGCACATTCAACAAACCAACGTAGGACTGGTCGTTGAGCATCTGCATCAAAAAAATTCCGCCTAAAGCTGTTGCTACTGTGCCCCAGAATTTGCCAAGAACCAGCACATTCAGCATACGCATAAAGGCGGGCAGATAAACCAGCCCGACATGCGGCGTTATCTCTAGGGAATTGAAAATCCAGCCATTCGCAAGATGCAGGAATGGATAAATGAACCCCGACAGTAGCGTCAGAAAAATCTCAAGCATGTCAGTGTCTGCAGGCTTGTGGGGCCATCCGGAGAGATGTCACGGTCTCGGCCCACAAGCTTTAAAAATTGAAATATCTTAGCGGTTACAACTGTCCGTTGTCTGACAACCCAAACGCGTCAATTTAACTTGCCACCGCCGGATGGGTGCCTTCTGCGTAGCGGCTCTAGGAGCGGCCCCAAACCGTTGTGGTCGATCTCGAGCATGAGCGCCAACAATCTGCCAATTTCGCCTTTTGGAAAGCCCTCACGCGCAAACCAGACCAGGTAGTTGCCCGGCAGATCAGCCATTAATCGTCCTTTATATTTGCCAAAAGGCATCTGACGGGTCACCAGCAGTTCAAGGTCTTCGGGGTTCATGGTCGTTGCTGCTGATGCGTTTCAGCCGCCCGACAATTTGACGCTGTAGCCCTTGTCTACCAGCTGGCGCTGCACCAGTTCACGGTGGTCTCCCTGCACTTCAATCACGCCGTCTTTCACGGTGCCGCCAGAACCGCAAGCGGCCTTGAGTTGCTTGCCCAACTGCGTCAGCGCTGCATCATCCAAAGGCACGCCCTGAATCAAAGTGACCGTTTTGCCCCCACGGCCCTTAGACGAGCGGGACACGCGCACCACGCCGTCGGTGGACAGCCTAGGCTTGCCACTCTTGCAAATGCACTGGGCTACCGCTTTGCGGCAATCCGGACAGGTGCGACCGGTATCGGTCGAGTAAACGAGGCCACTGCTGGCAAGCTTGCTTTTCATAGGGTCTGGGGAAATGGAACTGGGCAATCGGTGAGAGGGCATTTTGCAGCAAGTGGGCACAGACTAGAACAGCCTTGCATTGAACAGGCGATGCGTGGCGCTCCTAAAATGAATTTATGAACCAAACCACACAAGGCCACGCATGATTGTTGAACGCATCTGGACGGGCAACAGCCTGCGCAATTTCAATTACCTGATCGCCTGCCCCGACACCGGAGAAGCCTTGGCAATTGATCCACTGGACCACGAAAAATGCTTGGCCACCGCCAAAGCCAAGGGCTGGAACATCACCCAAATTTTGAACACGCACGAGCACCACGACCACATCGGCGGCAACGCTGAAGTGGTGGCCGCCACCGGCGCCAAAGTGATTGCGCACCACAAGGCCGCTGGCAAGATTCCGGGCATGGACCGCGGCGTACAAGCCGGCGACGTGATCAAAGTTGGCAAGCACATTGAACTTGAATGTTTGGACACACCGGGCCACACTTATTGCCACATTTGCCTGTGCGCACACGCTGAGCAGCCTGCGCTTTTTTCAGGTGACACCTTGTTCAATGCCGGCGCTGGCAACGTCCACAACGGCGGCGACGTCGAGGCGCTGTACAGCAGCTTTACCGAGCAGTTGATGCGCCTGCCAGACAACACCCGCATCTTCCCCGGCCACGACTACATCGAGAGCAATCTGAAGTTCACGCTGGCCCGTGAGCCCGGCAATGCAGCCGCTGCAGCGCTCTTGCCAACAGTCGCAAGCCACGACCCGGCAACGTCCGTCGTGACCACGCTGAAAGAAGAAAAAGAGTTCAACACCTTCATGCGCCTGAGCAACCCAAGCGTCATCGCCCAGTTGCGTGACAGCTTTCCAGACTTGCCGGCAGAGCCGGATGCCAAGACGGTCTTCAAGAAGCTGCGGGAGCTGCGCAACGCTTGGTGAACCTTGCGTACTTGCTGGATGCGTTGTTCAGCAAGCCTTGCCAAGCCGGCTGATGCCTTCTTCGATCTTCGCCACATCGGCAGTGGCGAAGCTGAAGCGCAGTGTTGACATGTCTGGGTTCGCCGCATAAAACGGCGCACCCGGCACAAACGCCACGCCTTGCGCGATGGCTTTTTTGGCGAACTCGGCAGCGTCTTTGGTTTTGCCATTCGCGCCTGTGAGTCGAGCCCAAAAGAACAAACCACCCTCGGGTTGCGTGAACGCAATCGCGTCGCCAAGTTCACGCTTCAAGCCTGCGCCCATGGCCGCAGCGCGCTCAGCGTAGACCGCGCGCACCCGCGCTAAGGTGGCCGGCATGCGGCCCGCTTTGAGATACTGCGCTGCCGTGGCTTGAGCGAAGGTGCTGGTGTGTGCGTCACTGAACTGTTTGCACATGGTGGCTTTGGCCAACAGCTCGGCGGGCGCAATCATCCAGCCGACCCGCAAGCCCGGGCTCAACACCTTGCTCATGCTGCCGCAATACGCCAGCCACTCGCGGCTGCCGGGGACATCACGGCTGAGCGCCAACAAGCTGGGCGGCGGTTCGTCATGAAAATACAAGTCGCCGTAGGGGTCGTCTTCAACCACCAGCGTCTGGTACTTGACGGCCAGCTC
>JBEDKR010000112.1:0-6509 GCA_041172005.1 Pseudomonadota bacterium | reverse complement strand
CGGTTACGTGCTGGGCGCACGGGTGCAAGCGCAAGTCACAGCGGCAGGTCTGCTGCTGCTGGCGCTGCGTGGCCCTGAATGGGTTGAGGCGTGGCTGGCCAACCACGCACTCAGCACCTACACCTCGCACACCATCGCCAACAAAGAACGTCTGCGCCTTGAACTCGCGCGTGTGAGGTTGCAGGGCTGGGCGCTGTCAGAGCAACAGCTCGAACTCAACTACCGCGGCATTGCCGTGCCGCTACGCGACCGGCACGGCCAAGTGATGGGCGCGCTCAGCGTGACCATGCCGATGGGCCACGAGTCCAGCGAAGACGCTGTCCGGCGCGTGCTGAATGTGCTGAGCGAAACAGCGCAGGGGATGCGCCATTTGGTCTGAGCTCACTGTTGCATCAAAGCCCAAACCCGGGCCGACGACAGCGGCATTTGCAGCAGCGGTGCTTTGCCGGCCATGCCGGCGCGGGCCAGCGCATCGGCCACCGCATTGACCACGGTCGGGCCTGCGCCGATGGTGCCTAGCTCACCCACGCCTTTGACGCCAAGCGGGTTGTTCAGGCAGGGCACGGACGTGTCCATCTCAGTCTTGAAGTCCGGTGAGTCTTCAGCGCGTGGCGCGACATAGTCCATCAAACTACCGGTCAAAGGCTGACCCGTTTCGCGGTCATAAACCACGTGCTCGTACAGCGCTTGGCCGATCCCTTGCACCGCACCGCCGTCAAGCTGACCGCGCACGATCATCGGGTTCACCACCCGACCGACATCGTTGACAGAGGCATACGCCACCACCGCCACTTGGCCGGTCAGCGGATCAACTTCGACCTCGCTGATGTGGCAGCCGTTGGGCCAGCTCGGTCCGCTCGCGGCAGAGGTCGAGTTCATGAAAATGCGTTGATCGGCTTGCCGGCCGGCCAGCGCAAAAATGTCGGTACTGAGGTCAGTCCCGATCACTTGAAGACGACCGTTGCGGTACTCGATGTCTGCCGCCGAGGCTTCAAACTCCAGTGCCGCCAGACGCTTGGCTTCGGCAATGGTCCGATCAGCGCCTACGCGCATGGCCGAGCCGCCAGTGAACAACGAGCGCGAACCGGCGCTGCCAAAACCGTCGCCGCGATCGGTGTCACCCAGCACCACGCGCACTTGTTCAATCGGCACGCCAAAGGCGTCCACCACCAACTGCGCGAGCGAGGTCAAGATGCCCTGCCCCATGCCGTTGACGGCGGAGAAAACCTCGATCATGCCGTCTGCTTGCACCGCCACCGTGACGGTTTCTTCAAGCGCATTGCCGCCCGTCCACTCCAGGAACGTAGCGATGCCTTGGCCGCGCAGCAAGCCGCGTTGGGCCGAGTCTGCAGCGCGCGCCGCAAAGCCAGACCAATCCGCCAGCACCATGGCTTGGTCCATGATGGATTCAAACTGACCGCAGTCGTAGGTCTGGCCCATCGGGTTTTTATACGGCATTTGCGCTGGCGTGATGAAGTTGCGGCGGCGCAATGCCACGCGGTCAATGCCGGTTTGCCGCGCCGCCTCGTCCATCAGCCGCTCCATGCTGAAGATGGCTTCAGGCCGGCCCGCACCACGGTAAGCGCCGGTGGGCGAGGTGTTGGTCAGCACCGCCTTGAAATGAAAATCGATGGTCTGAATGTCGTAGACGCTGGTCTGTACCCACGGGCCGATCAAGAGTTGAATCGTCACGCCCGTGCCGGTCGGGTAGGCGCCCACATTGGCCTGCGAGGCCACCCGCAGCGCGAGAATCTTGCCACTGGCGTCGAGTGCCAGTTCAGCCTTTGTCTGCAAGTCACGACCGTGCGAGGCTGAGATGAACTCTTCGCTGCGGTCGGCCACCCACTTGATCGGGCGTTGCAGGGCACGGGCGCAAAAAGCAATCGCCAGGTCTTCCGGGTAAACGCCGGTTTTCATGCCAAAGCCGCCACCGACATCGCCCACCACCACGCGCACATCGGCACGCGCCAGCCCCAGCGCGTCACACACCGAATTGCGCACACCCGACGGCATTTGCGTGCTCATGCGAATCGTCAGTCGCCCGGTCGCCGGGTCTGGCATGGCCAGCACCGTGCGCGGCTCCAGACTCAGCGCCGACAGCCGCTGATTGACAAGGTCGAGTTTGACCACGTGCGCGGCCTTGGCAAAGGCCTCAGCCGTGGCCTGAACATTGCCGTAGCGCGTTTCACCGGCGATGTTGTCAACCGCCTTGTCGTTCAACACTGGCGCGTCTGCAGCCGTGGCGTCGTCTAGGTTCACGGCCATCGGCAGTTCGGCGTAGTCAATCTCGATCGCCTCGGCAGCGTCACGCGCTTGCTGCAGCGTGAGCGCCACCACGGCGACCACCGCTTCGCCCACAAAGCGCACCCGCTCATGGGCGAGTGCGCGGCGCTCAGGCGCAGCGCAGGGCAGCGGGTCAATCCGCTTGAAGGCCGAGCCCGGAATGGGTTTGACACCAGCCGCAACCAAGTCAGCGCCAGTGACGATGCTCAGCACCCCGGGCATGGCCAGCGCAGCCGTGGTGTCTAGCGAGGCAATGCGGGCGTGTGGGTACGGCGAGCGCAAAAAGAACAGATGAACCTGGTCTGCCGGGCTGACGTCACCGGTAAATTGGCCGGCACCGACCAGCAGTTTGTCGTCCTCAAGCCGGCGAACCGATTGACCGCTGCCGAATCGGGAAGCAGAGGGAGCGAGAGAGGTATCCGCAGGAAATGAGGTGCTTGACGTCAAGGCAATTCCAAAGGTTGTCTTGGCAGCTCGTCCCTAAAAACCGCTGCCGGAAATAAAAAAGTCCAGCACCACTATAAATGGAGCTGGACAGAGTTGTGGTTAAACGGTCAAGCCGCGCAGCGCATCAACCCGCTGTGGTGACCTTGGCTTCTTTGATGACTTTGGCCCATTTGGTCTGTTCAACCTTGATGAACTCGGCAAAACGCTCGGTCGAGCCACCGCCATCTTCAGCGCCGTATTGTTCGAACTTCTCCATCACGTCAGGCATCGCCATGACACGGTTGATGTCCTCGTTCATGCGCTTGGCCATGGCTTGCGGCAGCTTGCCCGGGCCGACCAAGCCATACCAAGTGGTGGCGTCAAAACCAGTGAAGCCTGCTTCGTCCATGGTCGGTACGTTGGGGTGGCCTTTGGCGCGCTTGGTGCGGGTTTGCGCTATAGCAATCGCCTTGCCGCTTTTGACATGCGGCGTGGCCGAGGTCATGGTTTCAAAGCAGTAATTCACCTGCCCGCCGATCAGGTCGATCAAAGCCGGGCCCGAGCCTTTGTAAGGTACATGCAGCGCGTCAATGCCAGCACGTAGCTTGAACATTTCAAGTGCCAAGTGCTGGGCCGAACCCCCACCGGCCGAGGCAAAGCTGATGTTGCCGGGATTTTTTTTGCACAACTCGACCAAGTCTTTGACCGTTTTGGCCGGCTGGGCTTCGTTGCAGATCAACAAGTTTGGCGTGACGCCCACCAGCGCAATCGGCACAAAGTCGCGCTCGACCACGTAGCCGAGCTTAGCCACCAAACTGGGCGCCAGCGCATGGCTGTTGATGTGCGCCATCAGCAAGGTGTTGCCGTCGCTTGCTTGCTTGGAAACGTAGTCGGCGGCGATCACCCCAGCAGCACCGGCTTTATTTTCAATAATGATGGACTGATTCCACATGACCGAGAGCTTTTGCCCAACCACGCGGGCGAGCGCATCGGTGCCACCGCCCGGCGGGAAACCGACGACGATGCGGATCGGTCCGTTAGGCAGGGTTTGCGCCTTCAGCATGGGCGCGGCCACCAAGGCCGCACTCGCGACGGCACTGCTCACAAAAGTTCTGCGTTGCATGGTTTGTCTCCGACTTTGTTTTTAAAGACTCATCAAACTCAAGCGGCTTGGCGAGAAGGCACAGCCGCCGCGTGACTTGAAAAATAATCCATCGCCGCCTGTACGCCTGAGCCGGCGAGCTTGACGCCGGCCAGCTTCAAGCCCATTTCGCACCCGGCCAGCGCGGCCATCAGCGTCAGGTCATTGCTGTCACCCAAGTGACCGATGCGGAACATCTTGCCCTTGATCTTGCCCAGACCGGTGCCCAAAGAGCAGTCAAAACGCTCGTAAATGATCTTGCGTACGGCGTCGGCGTCAACGCCTTCGGGCGTCATCACGCCGGTCAGGATCGGTGAATACACCGCCGCGTCAGCGCATTGAATCTGCAAGCCCCAAGCCCGCACCGCCGAGCGCACGCCTTCGGCCCAGCGCTGGTGGCGCGCAAACACCGCGTCTAGCCCATTTTCAAGCAGCATGTCGCAAGCTTCGCTCAGGGCGTACAGCAAATTGGTGTTCGGGGTGGTCGGCCAGAAGCCGGTCTTGTTCATCTCGATGATCTCGTCCCAAGCCCAGAAAGCTTTCGGCAGCGTGGCTTTTTTGCTGGCTTCAATAGCCTTGACTGAGAGCGCGTTGAAGCTGATGCCAGGCGGCAGCATCAGGCCTTTTTGCGAACCGCTGATGCTGACGTCCACACCCCAGTCATCGTGCCGGTAATCGGCAGAGCCGAGGCCCGAGATGGTGTCGACCAACAGCAGCGCTGGGTGCTTGGCGGCGTCGATGGCTTTGCGCACGGCGGCGATGTTGCTGGTGACGCCTGTCGATGTCTCGTTGTGCACGACGCACACCGCTTTGATGCTGTGCGATGTGTCGGCTTTGAGCCGCTCTTCAATCAAGTCAGCGCGCACGCCGTGGCGCCAAGCGTCGGGGCCAGGCAAGCCCATCACTTCAGTCTTCAAGCCGAGCCGCACAGCCAGCTTGTTCCACAGCGCAGCAAAGTGACCGGTTTCGTACATCAGCACATGGTCGCCGGCGCTCAAGGTGTTGACCAAGGCGGCCTCCCAGGCGCCCGTGCCGGAAGCCGGGTAAATGATCACCGGCTGCCGGGTTTTGAAAATGGTCTTTATGTCAGCCAGCACCTTGAGTCCGAGCATCCCGAACTCGGGGCCGCGGTGGTCGATGGTCGGATAACTCATGGCGCGCAACACACGGTCGGGCACCGGTGATGGCCCAGGAATTTGTAAGAAATGGCGGCCAGTGGGGTGAAAGTCAAGCGTCTGCATGGGAAGGCTCCGTGAATGAGCCTGCATTTTTTGCATACAAAATTATTTTGTCAATAGGGATGAATCCGACAAAACTCACTCACACCCTTTTTCAAAGACTTTCTAAAGGTGCACCTTGTATTTGACACCCGTCAGTTTTGCATACAAAATTTCTGCATGAGCGCTGAAATCATTTCCCTGAACCCCACCCCCCGAGCCGCCCTGCATGAGCAAGTGGCGCTGCGCCTGCGTGAAATGCTGGTCGAAAGCCGTATTGCCCCGGGCGCCAAACTCAACGAACGCGAACTCAGCGAGGTACTGAACGTCTCGCGCACACCCTTGCGCGAGGCCATCAAGATGCTGGCCGCTGAAGGCTTGGTCGAGCTGCTGCCGAACCGTGGCGCGATTGCCGTCGAGCTGAGCCAAGCCGATGTGCTCAACACCTTTGAGGTCATGGCCGGACTCGAAGCGCAATCTGGCGAATTGGCTGCTGAGCGCATCACAGACGCCGAACTGGTCGAGATCCAGGCCATGCATTACGAAATGCTGGCCGCTTACACACGGCGCGACCTGCCCGCGTATTACCGGCTCAACTCTGCCATTCATGCGGCCATCAATGCCGCCGCCAAAAACCCGGTGCTGAGCGCTACTTACCAACAAGTCAATGCGCGGCTGCAGGCACTGCGTTTTCGGTCCAACCAAGACGGTGACAAATGGGCCGCCGCCATGAAAGAACACGAACAAATGATCAACGCCCTGACTCAGCGCAACCCGGCCGCCATGCGCGCTGTGTTGTTAAGCCACTTGAACCACAAACGCGACGTGGTGATGGCGCAGCTTGTCCAGCAGCAACAAAGCCGTGAAGCGGCGCACGGAGAGCAGGCATGAACGCCCCGCTGCCCGCTCACGTGACTCGCCAAGCCCAGGCTCACGAACACAAAGACAGCCACCACAACACTTACAACCAAGTGTCCCGCAGCAGCAACGAAGTCGCCGGGCGACTGGCTGCGCGGTTGACCAGCGAAACCCAAGGTGAGGTCTTGTTTTCTGCTGCCGACAAAGGCCGCTACGCCACCGACGCCTCGATCTACCAAAGCCTGCCGACCGGCGTCTTTGTGCCGCGCAGCAGCGCAGACGTCGCGCTGGCGCTGGAGATTTGCCGCGACTTGGGCGTACCCATCGTGGCGCGCGGCGGCGGCACCAGCCAATGCGGCCAAACCGTGGGCGCAGGGCTGGTCATTGACCATTCGAAATTCGTTCGCAACATCTTGGCGGTGGACGCCGCTGAACGCACAGCGGTGGTCGAACCCGGGTTGGTGCTCGACCACCTGAACGCCAACCTGAAAAAACACGGCCTGTGGTACCCGGTCGACGTCTCCACCAGCGGCCAAGCCACACTGGGCGGCATGGCCGGCAACAACTCCTGCGGCAGCCGCAGC
>JBEDKR010000111.1:0-6530 GCA_041172005.1 Pseudomonadota bacterium | reverse complement strand
GGGCAAGGCTGGAAACTTTGTTAGCCCAGCCTGAGAAAGACATGGCGGAGGTAGACCATTTGGTTGACGCGCTTGAACGCGTTCAGCTCGACATCAAGGCTGAGCTGGGCATTCAAGGCAATAATCCCAACGAATGACGCTGCGCATTCAGCACCTCAATACCCTCAAGCTGAGCCGCATTATGCGGAAATGGTGAGAATATGCGCTTCCCGCACACGCTCTGCGTTGCTGCCATAGACCATCGGAGGTTTTTTTATGCAAGACGACGAACGCTGTTGTGGAACCGGCACCTGCATCATTGATGCGCAAGGCGCCTGCTGGTGTGGCCAAGTGTGGGACGGCGAGAAAATGTGCCTCCCCGAGCAAGATCCTTCTTTGACTGAGGCCGATTTGCCACCATGAGTGACTTTCTTCTGAATGCCGATGTAACGCAACGCTGCATCTTGAACAGCCATGCATTGCCTTGGGTTGCGTCACCGTCGCCACTGGTGCACCGTCGTTTGCTGGCTCGAGATGGTGGCGAAGTCGCCAAGGCTACGTCCGTCGTCCGCTACGAGGCTGGCGCCCACTTTGACTTGCACACGCATGCGCTGGGCGAAGAAATTTTGGTCATTGACGGAACCTTGAGCGACGAGTCAGGTGACTACGGCCCCGGTACTTACATCAAGAACCCGCCGGGTTCTGCCCACGCCCCTTTTTCAAAAGACGGTTGCACCTTGTTCGTCAAGTTGCGACACATGGACCCACAGGATCTAGAGCGCGTGGTGGTACCGACCCGGCAAGCCCAGTGGCGACAAGGAATGGTGTCTGGCCTGACCGTGTTGCCTCTGTCGGAGTTTGGCACGAGCCACACTGCCATGGTGAATTGGGCGCCTGGCACTTACTTCAATCCGCATCGTCATTACGGTGGAGAAGAAATTTTCGTGGTTGAAGGTGTTTTCTCGGACGAGCATGGTGACTACCCCGAGGGCAGTTGGCTGCGCAGTCCGCATATGAGCCAGCACCAACCCTTCAGCCGCGAAGGCTGCCGGATTTTGGTGAAAACCGGGCATCTTTTAGATGCGTAGCCGCAACGCCCCCAAGCCAGACCTGACAGACGCCGACATCTCACGCATCATCGAGATGGCTTGGGAAGACCGCACGCCTTTCGAGGCGATGGCGGTGCAATTCGGCTTGAACGAGTCAGCGGTGGTTGCACTCATGCGCCTTCACATGAAGCCCTCTTCGTTCCGCATGTGGCGCAAAAGAATGGCCGGTCGTGTGACCAAACATGCCGTGTTACGGGGTGCCAAGTTGCTGCGGCATCGCGCATCCCATACCCGTCAATAGTGCTGCCTCAACGTGCCTTGGTTTGGTTCAAGCGCGACCTTCGCGTGCAGGACCATGCGCCGCTGGCGGCTGCACAGAGTCATCATGACGCCCTAGGCCTGTTCATCATCGAACCCAACTGGCTACAAAGCCCGGAATGCGACGCTAGTCACGTGGACTTTGCGCTCGGATGTTTGCGTGAACTGCGGGCCGAGTTGGCCCGGCTAGGCATGCCGCTGTTAGTGCGTGTTGGCCCTGCGGTGGATGTCCTGGAAAAACTGCATGCTGAGCTGGGTTTTACCTACCTGCTCAGCCACGAAGAAACCGGTTCTGGTTGGTCTTACCAGCGCGATTTGAACGTCGCAGCTTGGTGCCACTCGCAGCGAGTGCTGTGGCAAGAATTTACCCAGACGGGAGTTGTACGGCGTCTGCGCAGCCGTTCAGGTTGGGCCAAACGCTGGCAGTCACGGATGGACGAGCCTCTGCATGTGCTCAGCGATACGTTCAACGCCGCTGTGTCATTGGCACAACCCGACTTGCCTACACTCGCCAGCCTAGGGTTCGCGCCACATGGCAAGACATTGCAAACGGCCGGAGAAAAAGCGGCGCATCAAACACTCCAGTCTTTTCTGCAATCACGCGGTCATCACTACCGAAAAACCATCTCAAGCCCTCTTTCTGCTGAGGACGGTTGCAGTCGTTTGAGTCCGCACTTGGCCTTTGGCACGCTGTCGATGCGCACGGTGCACCAAGCCACCGAGGCCGTCATCGCCAGCACCAACGACCGCGGCTTGGCCTACGCGCTGCGTGGCTTTGCTGGCCGACTCCGCTGGCACTGCCACTTCATGCAGAAGCTGGAAGATGAACCCGGTATTGAGTTCAACAACTTTGCCCGCGCCTGCGACGGCCTGCGTGAGAACGAGTTCAATCAAGACCACTTTGCCGCTTGGTGTGCCGGGCGAACCGGCTACCCGATGGTGGACGCCTGCATGCGCTCGCTCAAAGCCACCGGCTGGCTAAACTTTCGGATGCGGGCGATGCTGGTGAGTTTCGCAAGCTACCACCTGTGGCTGCATTGGCGTGAGCCGGGCCTCTTTTTGGCTCGCCAATTCTTAGACTTCGAGCCTGGCATTCATTGGAGCCAGATGCAGATGCAAAGTGGCACCACCGGCATCAACACCTTGCGCATGTATTCACCCACCAAGCAAGCACAAGACCAAGACCCCGAGGGGGTTTTCATTCGCCGCTGGGTGCCGGAACTGGCGCGTGTGCCGCTGCCTTACTTGGCCAAGCCATGGACCATGGACATCAGCGTGCAGCGCATGGCCGGCTGCATCATCGGAGCCGACTATCCCGCCCCCATCGTCGACGACAAAGTGGCCCTGAAGTTGGCAAAAGACCGCTTGTATGGTTTGCGGCAGACCTCTGCGGCGCGATCAGAGGCCAGTGGTGTGCACGCCCGTCATGGTTCGCGCAAAAGCGGTTTGCCCGCCACCGGCCAAGGCGCTAAGGTCAAGCGCAGTGCCAAAACGTCGAGTGAGCCATCACTGCAAGCCGATCTATTCTGATGATTACAGCCATGAAAAAAGACTTCAAAGGCAATAAGCAATCTCTGCCCAGCAAGCCCTGTGCTGTGTGTGGCCGCACCATGACATGGCGCAAAGCCTGGGCTAAAAACTGGGAGTCTGTGTTGTATTGCTCGGATGCCTGCCGCGCTAAAAAGTCACATAAAAACGCGCTTTAAATTTTGTACATTAAAATGTACAAGATAAATTTCAACCGCCGATGAAAGAGGTGCCTCATGACTATTTCTGTCAAAGATATCGTGGCTTTTTCGAGAGCGCGGACGAACTTGTCCGACTTGGTCCAAGAAGTCGAAAATGGCGCGGAAAAGATCATCACCAAGAATGGAGAGCCCGTGGTCGCCATGATCGACGCCAAGCGGCTAGATCACTATCACCGGCTGGAGCGTTCGCAGATCCACTTGCTGCTGTTGGGCGAAGCGGAGCAGGGCTGGGCTGACATTGAAGCCGGTCGCACCCAAGATGCACGTGAAGGTTTGACGGCGCTGCGCGCGAAGCGCCAGCGCCTGCTGCAAGGTGGCAATGCCTGAGGTGCTGGAAGTTCGCTACACCGCCAACTTTGAAACCAACCTCCAGAGCATCGAGCTCTTCTGGGCCGATCACAAGTTTCCAGCGGGCTATGATCGATTGCTTGACGAGTTGATCGATACGGTTGTGACCCACTTGCAACGGCACCCGCGCTTGGGTCGGTCATTCATGAGCCGCAGTCCGGAGTCTGTCGAAGCGCAGGGTCAGCTTGCGAGGCTTCAAGCGAAAATGGCGGCGTATGCGCAACCAGCCGACATGCGTGAGTACGTGATGACGGACTATGTGGTGCTTTATGCGGTCTTGGACGCGACGGCCGCTAGGCCATTCGTCATCTATTTGGTGTCAATCAAGCACCACAAGCAATTGTCATTTGACCTCGAACGGCTTTGGAGGCCTTGAGGTTTTTCTTTCTATGCAAACTCCCGATAACACTGTTTTAAAGCCACATTTCAAGATGCCCGTCATCAGCGTCGCCCCGATGATGGATTGGACGGACAAGCATTGCCGTTACTTTCACCGGCTCTTGAGTCGCCATGCGTTGCTGTACACCGAGATGGTCACCACCGGCGCTTTGCTGCACGGTGATGTGCCGCGGCATTTGCGCTTTAACGCTGAGGAACACCCGGTTGCCTTGCAGTTGGGCGGCAGCGAGCCGGCTGATCTGGCGCGTGCTGCACGGCTGGGTGAAGAGTGGGGTTACGACGAGATCAACTTGAACTGCGGTTGCCCGAGTGAACGTGTGCAACGCGGTGCTTTTGGTGCTTGCCTGATGGCCGAACCGCAGCTGGTCGCCGACGGCGTGAAGGCCATGTGCGATGTCGTGAGTTTGCCGGTGACGGTGAAGCACCGCATCGGCATTGACAAAGGCGAAAGCTACGACTTCGTGCGCGATTTTGTGGGCACCGTGAGTGACGCTGGTTGCAGCACCTTCATTGTTCACGCCCGCAATGCATGGCTCAAAGGTTTGTCACCCAAAGAAAATCGCGAAGTGCCACCGCTGCGCTATGAGATGGTGCACCAGCTCAAACACGACTTTCCGCAACTCAACATCATGATCAACGGCGGCATCAACACCGCAGAACAAGTGCATGCGCAACTGCAGCACGTTGACGGTGTGATGATCGGCCGTGAGGCGTATCACAACCCTTGGTGGCTAGCCTCGTGGGACACAGATTTTTTCGGTGACGCAGCGCCGCCAGAAGGGCTCACGCGTGAACACATTGAGTCGCAGATGGTCGACTACATGGCGCGCGAATCAGCCTTGCATGGCACGCCTTGGAGCGCTATCGCCCGGCACATGCTGGGGCTGCGCCACGGCTTGCCGGGGTCGCGTCGCTGGCGTCAAGTGTGGAGTGACCACAAGCTGAAAACCTTGCCGCCCCACGAGGTGATGGCGTTGGCGCACGCTGAGTTTCAGGCGGCCGCCTGAGGCTGCGGTTTGCCCGGCCCTGGCAGTAGCATCAAGGCGGCGAACCCGATTCCGCCAAGCGCAGCTGAAAACCACAAGGCGCCGGCTCCATAGCGGTCAATCGCCAAGCCAAACAGATAAGGCGACAGCGCTTGCGCGAAACGCGCCGGCACCATCAAGATGCCTTGCCGCAGCCCGTAATCTTTGGGCCCAAACAGCACCAAGGGCAGTGTGCCTTTGGCAATCGTCAACACGCCGTTACCGGCGCCATGCAGAAGTGTGAAAGCCGCACCGGCGGGCACACCGACCATCAAAAAAGCCAGCGCCCCAACCGAATGCAGAGCGCCTGCCACCCGCGCCGACACCACCGGATGAACTTGCCGTAGCAAGCCGTATTCGAGTAAGCGGCCAGCCACTTGCGCCGGCCCGACCAAGGCCGCCAGCAGCAAGGCAGTGGCCAGTGGCACGCCTTCGGTTTGCAGCAGCCGTGGCAAGTGGGCCGCCATGCCGGTGCTGATGAACCAAGTGATGGCGAAAGTCAGCGCGAGCAACACCGATGTGCGCGTGGCATTTGCTGCGCTGGTGGGAGTGTTCGAAGCCGCGGCCACCATTAGCGGCGCAGGCGCTGCTCTGTCTGCGTTTTCAGGGTCTGCCGGAACAGGCGTTTTAGACAGCAAGCTGTACAGCGGCAGTCCTAGGAACAAGTGCAATGCGGCCCAAGTCAGGCAAGCGTGACGCCAACCCCATTCCAGCTCCAACCATGCCGAGAGCGGCCAGCCGATGGTGCTGGCGAAGCCAGCCATCAGGGTGATGCCAGTGATCGCGCTGCGTGATCGCTGGCCGTATAAATGCACCAGCGTTGCAAAGGCCGCTTCATACAAACCGGCGGCCATGGCCACACCCAAAATGCTCCAAGCCACGAACATCCCGACGGGACCTTGCGCCACAGCCAATGCTGTCAGCCCGATGGCAAAGACCAAGCTGTTGAGCATCAAGACGGGTCTGCCGCCGTAGCGATCAATCAATTTTCCGGCCAGCGGACCCAACACGGCCGAGACCAACAAGGCCAGCGAAAAGCCCGCAAAAACTAGCGGTGTGCTGATGCCCAAGTCGCGCGCCATCGAAGTCGACAGCATGGCGGGCAAGTAATAGCTCGAGGCCCAAGCCAGCGTTTGCGCCAGTCCCAGGCAGGTGACTGTGCGTGTCTGGCTGGTGGTCATGTGGCGCTCATTCCGAGGGTTCATCTAGTTCACCACTATACGTGGCGCAGTTGCGTTAGAACCTAGCGACCCCATGTCGACTTAAGCTGCCAGTGATGTGACCGTCCTCGATTCATGCTGATCAAATTCGAGTGTCTCGGTACTCGCTGCACGACCTATGCCGGTGTATTCGAACCCCAACTCTGCCATCAAACTCGGTTCATACAAGTTGCGACCGTCCAAGATGATGGGTTGTTTCAACACCCTGATGAGTTCAGCAAAGTCGGGGCTGCGAAATTCGCGCCACTCGGTCACGACGATGAGAGCATCCGATCCCTGCGCTGCAGCGAGTGGGTCTTTGCACAATTCAAACCCTTCTTGCTCGCCCCAAATCTCATCTGCCCGATTCATCGCCACCGGGTCGAAGGCCTTGACCCGTGCGCCGCGGCGCAGCAACTCGTCGATCAAGTCAACGCTGGGCGCCTCGCGCATGTCGTCCGTGCC